>JAAZMF010000188.1 GCA_012798955.1 Bacillota bacterium
GCATCATAGCCGATATACCCGCCCTGGAACTAAAAGGCAAGTTGTTGACTGTAACTACAAGCACAAGCAGGGTAAATGTCCCATATAGACTGGGAATAGGCCCTCTAGGCCTAGAAAACAAAGACAGATAAATGGCACCCAGTGCCATACTGGGAATGAGATAAGGCAGAAAAGATATCTGATTTAGCGCCGAGGAGACCCTAGTACCCCTCAATCGCACCACAGTGTAGCCAACCAAAACTCCAAGGACACCACAGCCTAAGGAAGCAAACAAGCCTAGCCTTACACTGTTCCAGAAGGCCTGGAGAATAGCAGGGTTTCTCAGTACGCCTGGCTCCCCGGCATTGATTGCAGGATTTGATTCCCCTAGCCAGTAATGTAGCGAAAAGTTCTCCAGAGTGTACCGCCCAGGAACTTGCATGACAGTATCAATTCCAAGAATGATGATGGGGACAAATACCACCATGAAGACAAATAGACATACCAAGGCAAATATCGGATAGCGCCACTTGCCTAACCGGATAAGATTGGCTTTAGGTGTGCGTCCGCCAACAGTGGCATAACTCTTACGACTACCCAAGAACTTGTTACTTAACACTACAAAGAGAACGCTATGACCGATCATCACTAGGGAAATAATATACGCTACTCCCGGACTACCAGTCTGTAGATTTGCATAAAGCATTGTGGAAAGCACATGGAAATTCACTGGGCCACCGAGAAATGCAGGCCCCCCAAATGTCCCAAAGCCCCTAGATACAGTCAAAACTAGCGCCGATAGAATTGCTGGCATGATCAACAAGATGATGATTCGCCGAATAATCACACGTCTCGGTGCACCTAGCACCGTGGCCGCTTCCTCCAGACGGGCGTCAAAATCCTGAAGGGCACTGCCAAGGAGCAAAAAAGTAAAAGGATAATAGTGCAATGCCGTAGTGATAATAATCGGAATAGGGCCATAGGAGACCCAGTCCGGTAGCATCACCCCAAAGGACTCCAATATGCCTGCTGCTCCCCCTACCCTACGATTCTTAAACAGTGTCAGCCAAGCTAGAGAAAGCGTCCAGGAGGGCAGGATATAAGGAACTACAGCCAGATTAGCTAGTAGTTTAGTGCAGGGCAAATCCGTGCGGGTGACTAGCCAAGCCAAAACACCACCAATAAGTAGCGCCAGAGCTGACATGGGTAACGCAACCATTAAGGTGTTAAGTAGAGGACGATAGAAAATGTACGGGCTCATGTCGCTTGCGAAGACCCGCTTTAAATAGTATGTTGTTAGGTCACCAACACGGCTACCAGGAATATTAAAACGATCGCGCCTGTGAACGGTTAAGGAACCTTCCAACATACTAACTAAGGGAGCGATGACTAGATATGCCAAGATGACCAGCAAAATCATACTGATCAAGACCGGCGGATTCCTCAAAACACGCATGGTCTTATTGCGTATGCGTTCTAGCCTAATAGATGGCCTTGCATTCGGTTCGCCATATGCCGTTTTCATATGAACTTGCCACCTCCGTCGACTTATGTATATCGGGGGATCCATAAATGATCCCCCGACATGTGTTGTCATCTAGCGCGCATGGCGAATCCAGAAATCGAGAACTTCTCCCCTAGTGCTGGCTGCCGTCTCCGCATCATAGGTCCAAGTGACCTTAGCCCAATCGCTTAGCCCTCCTATGGGATCTTCAGGCAAAGCAGCAACTGCAGGGTTTGTGGAGTAAGCACCCAAATCGCAAGTCCAAGCACTGACTCCTTCCTCATCCAACAAGAAACTAATGAACAGCTTAGCCGCATTGGGATGGGGGGCATTGGCGATCATCTGGAGATAAGCCGGGTAGTGGTAGCCAATTACCGGCGTAATATCTGTGGCCACCTCCAGGGCTAAATCCTTTAACTCCACATCCCGATGCTTGCCTAGCACATATAGACCAAGGGGAGGTTGATCCTGACCCCGGGCACCGACCGCATCCCCCGCGTCAGTATCGCTAGTGACAAGTACTGGCCGGTTCTCAGCCAACCGTTTGATAAATTCCCACCCTGCGTTGGGTGTCGTCAACTCCAAAGGCTCTCCAAAGCGTGCCTCATAATCGGCAGCCAGTTCATCGGAACGGGTCACGAGCTCACTAAACCATGACAGGTGTGGTGATGTGACCATAGGATTGCGGGTTACCAGCTTACCCTCCCACTCTTGTGTCGTTAGATCCCAAAGACTCTTGATTGGCGATTCACTGTAAGTTTCGCTGTTATAACCAATCATGCGCACCTGAAAGAGAAAGATCAAGGGATTCTGATACTCTTCGGGTATCAGTGATGTATGTGTAGGCGGTACATAGTTTTCAACATAACCATCGGGAATAAGCTCATAAAAGAGAATCGCTGGGTCCTCTATCCAAGCCAAGTCCACACTATGAATGCCTGCGTCATGCTCCCGGATGATCCTCTCCACTACGTCAACGTCCTGCATCTTTGCGGATTCAACTTTGATTCCATATTTCTCTTCAAAGGCTTTTCCGGCGTTGGCGACTCTGCCAGAAGGAGCATACATAACCACAGTACCTTCCGCCTTAGCCGCAGCTATGACTTTGTCCCAATCTTCAGAGCTAGCCAAGGCATTTGTCGCCAAGGACATACTACATGCAAGTATAAGTACACAGAACACTACTACAAAGCGCACTTTCAGTTTAGACACGCAAACCCACTCTCCTCATAGTAGACGCTACCATAAATGTGTCTCAATACTAGTGCTCAGATAATCTAGCCCAAATACCACCACCTAGCATCTGATCAACTGGCTATGAACCGTTATGCTTGTTTGGGAATACAAGTACCCTCAAATATATATTCTTTGTGAACGAAAGCAATCCTTCGTGTGATAGGATTCTACGGAAGATTTTTTTCATAGGCGGAGTTGAAGGGAAATTTCCGTGGGTGAAGTTTGTATGAAGGATTTTCTCCAAAGCAGGAGAATATTGGTTTAGAGTAGTAGGCTGTCCATCAAGTGAGCTCAAGTATGTCATAAGGCCGGTGATCTTTAATGGGTACGACCTCTAGCCCCAACCATAACCTAGCAATCAACAGAACTAGGAGTATGCATCCAACCCTTAGCCCAGCGGAGCAAAAGGTATCAGAATACATACTTCAAAACGCTATGCAGGAGACGTTTCTTAGCATCTCTGACCTAGCCGTCAAAGCAGGAGTCAGTGAAGCAACTATAGTACGCTTCTGCAAAAAAATCGGATACTCGGGATTTTTAGAATTTAAGAAAGCCTTCCTGCAGGAAAGACTGCAGGACTACTCCGCTACCCCACCGCCCTACGAAGAGATCACTCCCAATGATAGGCCTGCCACAGTTCTCAAGAAGATTTTCACCTTGATGCAGGAATCCCTAAACAATTCTTGGGAAAAAATCGATACTAGTGCCTTCGAGAGCGCAGTCCGCCAGTTAGCCACAGCTGATATGATCGAGCTTTACGCCCACGGTGGTTCCGGTTACATCGCTCAGAATGTGGTCATAACCTACCAAAGAATGGGTATCCGCTGTGTAGCAGTTACTGACCCTTTTCTACACAGCGTGGCCATTGAGACCACTTCTCCCAGGGATGCTGTACTAGGCATATCCCATACGGGCGTAACCGAGAGTGTAGTAAGAGCCATGCAACGGGCTAGGGAACGGGGCATACCTGCGGTAGGGATCACCAACTATGCAGAATCCCCGTTGGCCCAAAATGTTGATCTGCTTTTGCTTACGTCCATTAGTTCACCGATAATCATGAGCGATGCCGGAGTGTCTCGAGTTGCTCAGTTAGCGCTACTAGATGCCATTGGCGTAGCTATACTGCAAGCACGCCATATAGATTAGCAGAGTCAGGAGAATCCGATTTATGAATACGCTATTACTGTTCGATATTGATGGCACACTGATTTTAAATAGTACCGCTGGGTTGACGGCCTACCTAAGGGCACTTCACGATCGCTTTGGTGTCAAGCTAACATCCGCTGATCTAGCTCCAGCCTGCGGCAAGACAGACTTCATCATACTACGTGAATTACTAGACACTGCTGGTCTAGAAGAGGAATCCCCCCAAGACTCTGAGCTGATCGCCCAATACTATACGCGCCTTAGAGAAGCCCTCCAAGAAGAACCAGGTGATATTGCACCGGGAGCAATGGAGCTTCTAGAGCGCTTGGCCAAGGAACAAGGCATGTTTCTTGCCCTGGGCACCGGCAACCTCGCAGAAGGAGCCCGAATTAAGCTTGCCCATCATAACCTGGATCACTACTTTACCACTGGTGGCTTTTCCGAAGATGGGGCTACTAGGAACGAACTGATCGCCCGGGGTGTCACTAAAGCGAAGCGGGTATTCAATACTGCCTTTGACAAAGTTATCGTCATCGGGGATACACCAAGGGACATAGCCTGCGCAAAAGACAACGATTTTTACAGTATTGCAGTAGCAACCGGCAGTTTCGGAGTCCAAGAACTGGAGGATGCCGGTGCCGACCGAGTCCTTGACGATCTAGTCAACACGGAAGAGATAATTATGACCATCCGGGCTCTTCCATAAAACACTCTCTCAAACAAAGTCCTAAGCCCACTTTTCTCTACTTTCGTGGCCAATTTCCTCTATGGTTTTTGATAGACGGCACTTTCCCCAGCATACGTTAAGTCCTGGGCCCCGCAAAAAAGGGGCCTCTTTGGATTGTATGCATCTAGAGGAATAACGGTCACCAAAAAAGAATCCCTTAATACGACTCCAGATAGCTACATATATTGCTTTGTATACCTTGGAGTCAGGTGAAGGCCGGTGGATTGATCCAGTAACCACCGGTATTGAAGGGAGTATTGACAAATGAGCATCCACCAACAACAGTACCATCCATTCCCATCCACGGGGCTTTCCTGCCAAGCGACGGCAGTCCTCTGCCTTGGCCTCATCATATTGATTATTATGGCATTTACCCCGATTGCACTAGCCGGCACCGTTACTTCGGCGCCTGTGCAAACTACCCCGGTAAAGCATGATGTTCTGCCCAATGGGCTTGAGATCTACGTGTACGAAGATCATGCTACTCCCGGGGTTTCGGTTAACCTTTGGTATAAAGTGGGCTCCAGAGACGAACCCCCGGAGCTGCAGGGCATGGCCCACCTTTTGGAGCACATGATGTTTAATGGGTCCAAGAGAGTCCCCAAAAACGGCCACGCCCATCTCATCGATGCCGCCGGGGGCATGCTCAACGCCTTCACAACCAACGACGTCACTGTATATTGGAACAAAGTACCAAGTAGTCTCTTACCAGCTGTCCTTGAACTAGAAGCAGAACGCATGGCTAATCTCGAGATCACACCTGGGAAGGTAAGTATCGAAAAAGAGATTGTCAAGGAAGAGTATCGTATCGGATTTCAAAATGACGCCATAGGAGCTGCTTTAGACCAGCTCTTGGCTACAAGTCTAGAGGGGACCCCCTACGCCTGGACACCGGCGGGGGCGATCTCAACTATTGACGCCATCACGGCATACGATCTGCAGCAATTTTATCGGAACTACTACACGCCCAACAATGCAGTCCTCGTAATTGCCGGTGACACTGACATCGAAACAGCGTATCACCTAGCCCATGAGGCCTTCGGCTCCATTGAACCAAGGCTAGTCCCACCTCGAAATACAGTCGTACTACCGCAGCGGAAAGCGCCGACATATGTTGACATAACCATGCCACTTCAGCTCCCAACCATCTTGGGAGGTTATGTAATCCCCGGCACCACACACCAAGACAGCATAGCCCTACAGATGGCTAGCTTAATATTGTCAGCGGGTCAAAGCTCACGACTACACCAAAGATTAGTTCGGGAACAAGGTCTAGCCGTAGCCGCCGCCGGCTATGCCCAACCCTTCCGTGATGCCGGATTGTTTCTGAACCTTGCCTTCCATCTTGACAAGCACGACCCCGATATGGTCATAGAGGCCATGCGGGAAGAAATAGAGGGAATGGCACAAGACCCACCTTCCCGATATGAACTGGAAAAAGCACGCAACCAAGTTGCGGCCACCTATTGTTTCCAACTAGACTCCCTAGATGGTATTGCCAACGCCATAGGCTCTGCTGTGGTACTAGGCCGGGGTATAGAGGAGTTTGAGGCGGGGATTGGAGAATACTTGTCTGTTACACCAGAGGATGTACAAACAGCTGTGGGCAAACACCTACGGCCAGAGAACTTAACAGTGTTTCGGGTTATACCAGGCAATCCCTCCAACGAGCTTACCTTTACCGGCAGTACCAAAGAGACTGATCCCCAAGATGAAGGTGCTATTGCCAAGCAAGATATAGACGAAACACCATCTAGCTCCGTTGCCTTACAAAACTTGGCAGTTGAACTCGGTCTTGCGGCCCCCGAGGCCAAAAGCATGATCCTACCAACAATGACCCATTTCCAGCTAGATAATGGTCTTGAGATATGGTTGATAGAACGCCCAGAGCAACCCATAGCTACCCTTCAGCTAGTATTACCCAGGGCAGGGACCTATGTGGAGCCAGTGGGCAAAGCAGGCCTTGCCAATTTCACTGCAGCAATGCTTAGACAGGGTACGAAAAATAGGACTGCCGAAGAGATATCCCAAGCAATTGATGCCACAGGGGGAAGCCTAAATGCCTGGGCCGATGATGATGGGACCACTGTCCTCACCCAAGTGATGAGTAAAGACCTGGCCCTTGCTGTGGATTTGTTGAGTGATATCACCATTGCACCAACATTTCCTATCCAAGAGGTCGAGACACTTCGTCAGCAAATTCTTGGTAGCCTATACCGGTTACGGGATAACGCCTCTGCCTTTGCCAATGACCAAGCCATGGCCTATCATTATGGATCCCACCACCCGCTAGGTCGTCCGGCCAGTATTGCCTCCATCCAATCCATACAGTCCACAGATATGGAGACCTTTGTAAAAGAGCACTACAACCCCCAGGGCGCCATATTGGTTGCTGCTGGTGACATCGAACCTGTTAAGTTTGAGCAACTTGTGGAGTCGTCATTTGGCCAATGGCGAGGCCACGCAAGCATCAAGACAGACGAAACCAGAACCTTGAGTCTACCAGAGCCTCCAGGCCATTCCAGGCTGCTATTCATAGAGAAGCCAGGTCAAACACAAGTCCAAATCCGCATGGTACAAAGGGGCCCCGCCCGAGGTACTCCAGATTGGATTTCCCTAGACCTTTACAACTATATCTTAGGTGGAGGCAGCTTCTCCTCCCGACTCATGCAGGTAATCCGCTCGGAAATGGGTGAAACTTACGGCATTGGTAGCGGTTACCGCAGTAGAGAGCACGATGGTATGTTCATGCTTTCCACTTTTACAGGCAATGAAAAGCTCTACCGCACCATGAAAGTCATCAAGTCGGAGCTAGAAAAGTTCGCACTGGAAGGAGTTACCGAAGAAGAGTTACAATATGCTAAAGCCAATCGAATCGGTAGCTACCCATTGCGATTCGAGACTTTAGGTGGCACTGCTTCAACTATTATCTCAGGCCTGCGATTCCGTTCCCTAGAAGAGATAGAAAGTTATCCCATACTAGTAGAAAATCAAAGCAAGGGGGATGTTGAAGCGGCAATAGCGAAGCATTTCGACCCCAACAATTTTGCCATAGTACTCTTGGGGGATCCAGCTATCTTTGATACGGTTGTAGAAATTGCGAAGCTATACGATATCAAGCCCGACCAAGTGCAAAGGGTCAACTGGCTAGAGATAGATTAAAGACCCCCCGAAAAACCTTAAGTGGCCGCAGCACGATATGCTTGCGGCCACTTTATTCCTCTATACTAAATCCCCCTGAGGGTGACCTCCTCGACTCCAGCTTGAAGTATCGCCTTTGCTTGGATAAACCAAGCCTTTGGATGGACTCCTTTTTCCCCAAAACACGGATCAAGGGTCTTCTGGGGCCGGAACTGCTGTAAAACAAAATGCTCCACCGGACCCAAGGTTTCTGCTATGATCGCCATATCTTCTAACTCTACAATCCCCGGCACGGCGGTGGTACGAAGCTCATAGGGCACCTTGGCCCTCTTCACCTCTGCTACCGTCTCTGCTACTACAGCAAAGTCTAGCTTGCCACCGGTAGCCTCAGCGTAGCCTGCCGGTGATGATTTTATATCTATGGCTACATAATCCAAGAGCCCCCTGGCCAGAAGTCTCTCCAACATCTTTGGCCGAGAACCATTGGTATCTAGCT
This sequence comes from Bacillota bacterium, assembly GCA_012798955.1. GTDB lineage: Bacteria > Bacillota > Limnochordia > DTU087 > DTU087 > JAAZMF01. The sequence goes on from JAAZMF010000188.1 coordinate 8,230, forward strand.
TCACTCCAAATCCCAGAGCTCGGATTCTCTCAACAAACTCGTCTAGATCATCATAGATAGTTGGTTCACCACCGGTAATACAAACGCCATCTATTTTGCCAATTCTACTCATGAGCAGATCAAATACTTCACCCTCATCAATGCCTTCATTGCCCAGCACTAGCCCACCATTATGGCAGAAGGGACATCGCAGGTTACAGCCACTAGTAAAGATGACTATAGCCGGCTTCCCGGGATAATCCACTAAACTGAGAGGGGTAACTCCACCAATTTTCATGATGCAACCGCAACACTGGTGAAGGTGCGGCGCTCCTCAAATTCGCTCTTCTTGCCTGGGTTCCAGTTTTTCACCGGCCGATAAAAACCTACGACTCTACTCCATACCTCTGTAGCCTCACCACACTTAGGACAGACTGCTTGCTCTCCTCTAAGATATCCGTGGGCTGAACAGACACTGAAAGTGGGTGTCACGGTGAAATAGGGTATATGGTAGTTATTAAATATAGTCTGGAGCAAGCTCCGCAGAGCCACCAAATCATCGACTTGCTCACCTAGGAATGCGTGAAACACCGTACCACCAGTATAGAGGACCTGCAAGTCATCTTGGATATCAAGTGCTGCAAAAAGATCATCTGTACAACCCACCGGCAACTGGGTGGAGTTAGTATAGTAGGGCGCATTACCTTGCCCCGCGGCGATGATATTAGGATAAACGGCTTTATCCAATTTGGCTAACCTGTAGGATGTACCCTCCGCGGGGGTGGCCTCCAAATTGAACAATTGACCGGTTTCTGTTTGAAAGTCAACCAGTCGCTCTCGCATGAATTCCAGTACTTCCATGGAAAAGGCCTGACCTTCCATTGACACTAGATCACAGCCCATGAAATTCAAAAGAGCTTCGTTCATACCCACAAGGCCAATGGTGTTAAAGTGGTTGTCCCAGTACTTACCAAACCTTTGGTATATATCATCAAGGTAATAGCGAGAATACGGGAAAAGCCCTTTGAGCATCAGATCCTCCAAAATCCGCCTCTTTAGAAGCAAGCTTTCCTTAGCCAGTTCCATAAGGTGTTCTAGCCTATCAAAGAACTCATCTTTGCTACTGCTCAAATATCCAATTCGGGCTAAGTTGATAGTAACTACCCCAATTGAACCTGTAAGGGGATTTGCTCCAAACAGACCCCCACCTCGTTTGCGCAGTTCCCTAGCATCAAGGCGCAATCTGCAACACATGCTCCGCACATCATCGGGAGAAAGATCTGAGTTTATGAAATTGGCAAAGTACGGGATTCCATACTTCGCGGTCATGGCCAACACCTTTTCAAATACAGGAGATCCCCAGTCTAGATCATCTGTAATGTTATAAGTGGGGATGGGGAAGCTGAACGTTCTACCCTTGGCATCGCCCTCCATCATCACTTCACAGAACGCCATATTGAGCATATCGATCTCTTTCTGATAATCACCATAGCATGTATCTTGGTATTTGCCACCAATAATCACAGGGCTTCCAGCTAGTGTCCCCGATGGGACCAGATCCATTGTGATATTTACAAAAGGTGTCTGAAAGCCAACCCGAGTAGGCACATTCAGATTGAAGACAAACTCTTGTAATGCTTGCTTAGTCTGGGTGTAATCAAGTCCATCATGGGCGATAAAGGGTGCGAGATACGTATCAAAACTCGCAAAGGCCTGTGCCCCGGCGGCCTCACCCTGTAGAGTATAAAAGAAATTCGCCACTTGACCCAAAGCAGTACGAAAGTGCCTTGCCGGCGTGCTTTCCACTTTTTCACCCACACCACCAAAGCCTTTAAGCAATAGATCCTCTAAATTCCACCCACAGCAATAGGGGGCAAGGAGCCCTAGATCGTGGATATGGAAATCCCCTTGAATATGGGCTTCCCTAATCTCCTTTGGGTAGACCTCTTCTAGCCAATACTTAGACGAGACAGCAGAGATAATGTGGTTGTTGAGGCCTTGCAGGGAGTAATTCATATTACTGTTTTCATTTACCCGCCAATCTGCCCTACCCACATATTCAGTAATCATTTTCTGGGCATCGACTAACGTGGTGGTAAAGTCCCGGAATTTATGCCGCTCCTGCCTATAGAGGATATAGGCTTTTGCGATGGCGGCGTGGCCATTTTCTATCAAGGTCTGCTCGACAAGATCCTGGACACCCTCTACAGTTGGCATCGCTTCGGTGTTTAACCTATCCACAACCTGGGCAGCCAATTGCTCCGCCAGTTCCTGATCGGACTGGCCCACAGCATTGCTTGCCTTGTAAATCGCTGTTACAATTCTCCCCTGATCAAACGGCACAATTCGGCCATCTCTTTTCCTGATCTCACGGATCACATGTAGTCCCCCTTTAGCAATAGAAAAACCCATCACAGAAGATGGGATATGCGCCATAAAGCACAGAGCCCACCTCTCTTCCCTCTGAAGCAGGTGTTGATCCAAACTAGGTTAGGTCTCCGGACTTCTAGGTCATCCTCTGCTGACGCCTTCTCGGGATCTCCCAATGGCTACTTGTCAGCTTGTCGCTAGTTACCGTAGCAGGGGCTGTACCGGATTCGCACCGGTTTCCCTTACACCCAGTAGGTTTAATTTTGTACGACGCAGTAGGTCGCAACATTATGTTGGATTATATGGATATTCTGCGCACGGACAGAATATCCTTTGTAGGAATCGCTCCTAAGACGGAAGACCCATACAGAGCCATCTAGGCAATTCCCCCAAAACCCGGCCTTGCTATACTAGGTTGCTTTTGCCTTCTAGCCAGCCTTTTGTCCTCCAATACTCCTTGTCTGGATGGCCATCTGGGTAGTTGAACATCATCCTCAGACCAGCAAACAGAATCCGAGTAAACAATCTAGGTCTCAGTTTTTCTCTGTCTTCCATGGCTTTATGAAAGCGCTTCGCCTTCCTGGCTAGGGCACGATCAATCCGCTCCTGTTTGGAGGGCCGCATGTCATCCCAAGTGATAGCCATGACATTAAGGCCATAGTCATAAACCCTTTTAATACCCCAATGGTGTAGGCTTCTTGTTATAGCCTTAATTCGGCGGCTGGCCTCACACTATGCACTTGAACAATACACAGTATGAGGCGTTTTGTGCCGAGACTAGTTGCCTAAAACCGCCTCTGGCCTACTCCGGTTGACTATGGCTATACTTGCAGATACCATGGCTAGGGCTACCAATGTATTTAGTCCTATGGCCTCTCTCAAAAACAAGGCGGATAGCAATGTCCCCCAAACGGGGACCAAGAATCGGTAGACGGCAACCTCTCCGGGTTTGTTGTATTTCAAAATGGAGTACCAGATGGCGAAGGCCGTTGCAGAAGCGAAGGCTAGATACAAGAGCATCAGTGCCGATTTCCAGTGGAAAACCACTGAGCCAGACCCTGCGGCGATACTCCCTGTTAAGAGAAGCAGCATCGAACCAAATAGCATCTGATATGCAGTAACTAGAAAGGGATGAGCCTTGACCGCTAGTTCCTTTGCTATGATGTTCCCAAAAGCCCCTACCAAAGATGAAATCAACAGAAAGCCCTCTCCCAAGAAAGTGAATGACAAATCTATATCACCCTTTGGCAAGTTCACCACCACAACTCCAGCAAAACCCACCAAAAGTCCAAACACCTTCTCTGCGGTTAATAGGTCTGTCCTGTAATACATTCTGGAAATAATGACCACAAACAAACTGCCAGTAGCTCCAATAACTGAACCAGTAATACCTGTGCTATAGGCTAACCCATTATAGAAAAAGAAGTACTGAAGAGCTGTCTGCAAAAGACCTAAAACAACAGTCCAAGGCAGTAGCGCTGTAGGCACCTTCAAGGACTCCCTAAGTCCAAATCGTGTCACCAAAAATAGCAGCAGTGATGCTAACAGAAAGCGATACCCAGCAAACAGCACTTTAGCGCCCCAATCTCCAGCAGGAAGCTGAAGCATCTCGTAGCTAATTTTAAGAAAGGGATAAGCGCTTCCCCACAGTAGGCAGGCAAATGCCGACAAAGCTAGTACAACTGGTTTGTGCTGCAAACGTTGTCGAATCTGATTTTCGGTCATTGTTAGTCCTCTTTTCGATCCTTTTGTATCTACATAGCACGATTCAACGATCTGTGCCCCTCTTCCATCTGTAGCCTTAGCAGGGGCGGCATAGCAACTAACGCCAGCATAGCTGCACCTATGTAAATCTTCTTTAGCCCCACAGCATCGTATAGGACTCCACCGACTAGACTTCCAACAACTGCCCCTCCCCCAATGGTTAAGCCGGTGAAAATAGTCTGCCCCGTAGCCCGTAGATCCACTGGAGAAAACTTGTCCACCAGTGAAACTCCAGACAGATATGTAATAGAAAGCGAGAGACCGGTGAGCATTTGGGTCACCACTATGGCTAGTGGTGCCGAGATTGTGGCATTCAGTAGCCAGCGCAAAGAGAAAAATCCCGCCCCTATTACATACAATGTGCGGGCATCAAAGCCTGCCAGAAAACGGTAGGATAACCAGAAGGCTAACTCACTCACCAAGGCAAGGAGCCACGCTATACCAATAATGGACTCTGTTGCCCCTTGCTCAACAAGGTACACTCCAAAAAAGGATTGGTGGCAGTTATTAGTGACTTGCAGGAAAAATGCAGACAAAGCAAGTAAACGAAAATTCCTGTTAGCTAGAAGGCGGGTAAGTCCTCCCCTTCCAGGACTAGGGGGCGCACCAGTTGCTACCGGATCCGCCGGAGATATGTGAGGTAGATAGTGTGTTGACACCCAGCAAAGATACATCAACCCAGCATACATGTAAAACACGTACCCTACATCGATGCGTTCAAACAAGGCACCTGCTACCAATGTAGAGATAATGCCCCCCACTGTGCCCCAGAGCCGGATCTTGGCAAAGCCACCCTCGCTTCCACCCACAAATCCCATGGCTACGGCATCCATCATGGGCACTACTGAGTTTGAGAAAAAGGAAATCACCGTGGCCACTATCATCAAGATGACTACCCGGCTAGACACCAGGAAAAACGGGCATAAAGTAGCACTCATAAACACCAGGATGCGAAGCGTCCTAGTTCTTCCCCATCGATTGTCGGCAATATGTCCCCAAAACGGTTGACTTACCAAGGCCACTAGCGGTCCACACGCGGCCACAAAGCCGATCTCCTTGCCGGTTAACCCCACGCGGTGTAGGTAAATATTAAAGTACGCACCAAAGGCAAACATGGCCATCAAATCAAGGAGATAACCAACCTTAAGAGAGCGAATCGGGCCCTCTTGTGCCTCCACCTTGACCCTATCGAGGTTATCCATAGATGCCTGCCTCCCCCATATCATGGAGATAGTTGTGGTCTTGCCCATGGTAACCCCATGGCGGGTAAGCGGGGGATCTAGGGCCGCCATCTGCCCTCAAAAGAACAGGCGGCCCTTTTTTTAAGGTCAAATTACTCTAGTAAAGCTACGGCGCTGTGCATCTTGTCGATAACCTGTACACTGAAGGGGCATTTCGCCTCACAACTACCACACTCTGTACAATCGGAGGCTTTACTTAGGCTCGCCTCATACTCGTCACGTATCTGAGTAGGTATGTTATTTGGATCTAGTGATGCTATGTCCAGCATTTTGATGGTTGCAGCAATATTGATTTCCGCAGGGCACGGCAAGCAGTGGTTACAGTAAACGCACTGGCCACTAAGCGAACCTTTCGCGGTACGAATAGCCTCGCTATAATCACGCTCTTCATCGGTAAGGTTCAGGTAGTTAACTGCCTCTAGTACCTGCTCCCGGGTGTTACACCCAATCAAAGTACTCACTACAGCAGGCCTGGTTAGCGCGTAATGGATGCATTGGCCTACACTCAGGAGCTTGTCGAAAGGCGTAAACTCTGGTGATAGGAGTTTACCTGCACCCAGGGTCTTCATAGTCGTAATAGCAATGCCCTTGCTTTCGCATAGCTGGTACAAACGTACACGATCGGGATCCATGCCATCGAAATAGCTCCGATCAAGCCTGCCTGCCATGGCATCTCCGATATCAGCGTCATGGGATAACATATCGTAAGCGGGATTGGTGCTAAACATCAAGAGCTCGATGGTTCCTGTTTCCACAATGCGGGCTGCCATCCTGGGGTTATGGGAACTAGCTCCAATGGCCCGGATTTTGCCTTCCTCTTTGAGCTTCTGGACATAGGTTATATAGTCTGTCTCAAAAACTCCCTGGTAATCCTCCTCAGTGTCAATAAAGAACATCATGCCTAGGTCTATATAATCGGTTTTAAAGATCCTAAGCAGATCTTCAAAATACTTGCGGCAAATGTCAACATCCCGGGTTCTATCATATTGCTGCCTAAGGTCTACTGAACCTACGTGGCCCTGGAGCAGAACTTGGTCTCTTCTACCCTTAAGGGCCCTAGAGATATTCTCCCGCACCGGCTTACCGGGCATAAATACATCGATAATATTGATGCCATGCTCAAGGGCAGCATCAATTACTTCCTCCGCTACTTCGTACGGCCTGTTGTCTAGATGCTCGGCACCTAACCCAACTATGCTAGCTGACATCCCTGTTTTCCCTATAGGCCGAAAAAGCATATCATCCCTCCACTTCGTGCATTTAGCACAATATACTCTCTTTCTTCCATCTACCGAATGACATTCCTGCTAAAGCCCTGGGCTTAGGTGCTAGCAAGCCAAAGGAAGTACTGACTATTTGAGAGAATTACTACTATGAAGAAAACATCAAGAGGGGGTATCTAAGAAATGATCACAGGCATCGCGCATGCCGCATTTAGGGTGGAGAATCTAGATGCATCCATTGAGTTTTACACCAACATCCTTGGCTTAAAAGAAGCTTTTCGCTTAGTTCATGATGATGGAGAGCCGTGGCTAGTGTACCTACAGATTAATGCGAATACCTTCATTGAGCTCTTCCCCAATGGCACTCAGAAAATGCCGGTAACTAGAGAGTCCATCGGCTTCGCCCACCTTTGTCTGCATGTAGATGATATGCCAGCAACCCTCGCCGAACTTCGTAGGCGTGGACTACCTTGCCCAGGTGAAGCCACCATGGGGAAAGATGGCAACTGGCAATATTGGATCGAGGATCCTGATGGGAATCCCATTGAGCTCATGCAAATCATGGGTGACTCACTCCAAGTGAAAAACAGCAAGTTCTAACATAGCACCCAACCATAGAATATAGTGGCCTGACCCTTAAAAAGGTTAGGCCACTATCTCTCTACACGCCCTGCACTCGGCAGTAGCAGTATATCAGTTGGCTATATCCATACGCCTATCAAAAGCGATTTTGACTAGAAGTCAAACTGATCAACGTTCTCAGCGGTAAAGTCAGTAGGTGGTCCCATGATGACAGTGATCCCATCATCCCAAACATCGATTACACCCACATTGGGGACTTCCATTCCATCGGTAATCTCTTCGCCATTGAGCCGCATTACAGCCAAAGCAACTGTAAGATAGCCCAATTTGGCGGGATCCCATAGAGTGGAGACCCGTAAGGCACCGGATTTTAGGTAAGGCGCCGAGTCATTGGGTAATGCTGTTCCAACTACTGCCACCTTATCTTGTACCCCCCGCTCCTCAACGGCCTGGGCGGCACCAATAGGGGCAGGAGTACTGACGCCGATAATACCCTTAAGGTTGGGATATGCCCTCAATAGGTCAAGAGTCTTCCGATAGGCTTCCTGCTGCTTTTCATCACTTGGAATCCGCTCGGTAACTAGCTTTAGGTTGGGGTACTTCTCCTTCCCATAGGCTAGCCCATGGTCAATCCAGGTATTGAGATTGGCAGCAGCAAGACCTCCAGTGATAATGGCATACTCGCCTTCATCAGTCCCCATTGCCTCCACTAAGAGATCCCAATTGTGCTCCCCATACACTTTGTCATCAATCTGATGAACCGAGAGCTCTACTACGGACTTGTCCGCGGGGGTATCCCAGTCCATGACCAAGATGCCCCTTTGCTTGGCCCTCCTAAGTACCGGTGTCAAAGCTGCGGGATCGTTGGGTGCAACGGCGATGGCATCCACACCCCGGCTAATATAATCCTCAATCATTTTAACTTGGGCCGCGGCATCAGCCTGGGTGGGACCCGCGTAGATAACATTAACACCTAAATCCTTACCTGCCTGCAATGCTCCAGTCTCAGAGGCGTTAAAATACGGAATACCTACTAGCTTAGGCATTACCAGGATAGTATACTCTTTTGCTTCGGCGGTCACCCAGAACAAGGAACAAACTAACAACGCGAGCAAGATAACTCTTAGCCCTTTTTTCATCAGTAGTCCTCCTTCAGATTGTCCCTAACGAGCGAAAAGTCTGTCCGTAATATCATCTTATTTCCCGTCCCACCCCTCTCTTGCCAATGGAATCTCTTAAGCTGTTTGGTCCAAAAAAGGCTCCCCCTTCTTCCTTAGGGCTTGCCTCCGACCAGACAAAACGTTCAATGCTAATACCGCGATCAAGATAGCGCCTGTGATCATATCAATGATGAAGCGGTTTACACCAAGGATATTTAGGCCACTGGACATCACCTGCAAAATGGCCACTGCCACCACTGTCCCAAAGACCTTGCCACTACCACCAGCGATATTGGTTCCACCTAATACCACCGCCGCTACGCTTTGCAGAAGATAAGATGAGCCCAGATCCACCTTAGCTGAATTATATCGGGAAAGCATAATCACAGCGGCACATCCTGCAAGCAAAGCCGAATAGACGTATACCTGCATCAACACTCGCTTAATATTGATGCCCGAAAACACTGCGGCAGTGGGGTTACTCCCCACCATATGCGCCCTAGCACCCCAGGGAGTTTTCTCCAGCAAGACATAGGTAAGTACCGCAATAAATGCAAAAATGACTAAGGGAACAGGAATGGGACCAATGCTCTCGTTTCCGAACCAATAGTAGGCTTCTGGGAAATTTGAGATAGCTCCACCTTTTGTAAGCCACATGCTAATCCCCTCATATAGGATCTTGCTCCCTAAGGTAACAAGGATAGGAGTAACACCTATATAAGCTACGACGAATCCATTCAATAACCCGATCAAGATGGAGGAAACCAATATCAGGGCAACTGCTGCCCCAATGGCCACCACAACGTTACTCCCTACCATCACGGTCCCGCTCAAGATAAACGCAGCCAATATACCGGCTAAAGCTGAACCTGAAGTTATGGAAAGGTTAATACCCCCCGTAAGGATGACTACCATCATACCCAAGGCGATGATTCCAAATTCGGGCAACTGGAAAGCCATCGTTTGCAGATTATAAAGGCTTAGGAATCTGCTAGGTGATAGCACGGACATGACTATGAATATTACAGCGAAAACTCCGCAAAGCATGTACTCCTTTTTGTTACTTCCCATTTTGCTACCCCCCAAAAGGCATCTCACCCGAAACCTCAATCCGGGCAATTTGAGCTTGTCGTCGCCTATTGCTGATCACATCGAGACTAACAGCCACCAAGATAATCACGCCAACCACGATCTGTTGCCAATATGTAGGTATCCATGCCAAGATAAGGCCATTTTGGATAACCGCCAACATCAAAACGCCTAGAATCGTGCCAAATACCGAACCCTCGCCGCCCAACACGTTGGCTCCACCCAAAACAACCGCGGCGATGACGTTCATTTCAAAAAAGGCAAAGGCATTAGGATCAACTTGTCGCATAATAGATGTATGGACAACGGCGGCTAGACCCACCAAGAAACCTAGATATGCATAGAGAAAAAGGAGAATCTTATCCTTATGGAATCCGGCCCGCACAGCGGCTATGGGGTTACCGCCTACAGCGAAGATTCCCCGACCCATTACGGTATATCTAAGCACCCAATAGGTGAGGATGGAGGCGCCCACCAAAAACAGGATCTGGATGGGGACGCCCAAGACTCGCATCCGACCGAATTCTCCAAACCACGGCGGGATATTAGTAATCCACGAGCCCCCCGTGTAATAAAGCATACCTCCGTTGATAATGCTCATGGTCCCTAAAGTAACTACTATCGGGGGAATGTCCAGCTTTGCCACGAAAAAGCCATTAATGGCACCCAAAAAAGCACCACTTATGCATCCAACTAAAAACACGGTTAATAGGTTACCACCAAAATGCACCATGTACTTGCCAATAATCACCGTAACCGCAGCTGTCATAGCCCCTACCGAGACGTCAATACCACCGGTAATAATCACTAAGAGCATGCCGAGGGCGACAATGCCTGTAACAGTGTTATTCTTAAGTATGTCCAGTAAGTTACTGGCTGTTAGGAAAACGGGATTCTTGAGGGTAATCGCCACAGAAAGCACTAATATGATTAGCAGGATGCCGGCTTCTTTGGTTCTAAATAACTGCTTCATCTTGGTATTCGCCTCTTCTCTGGTTGGTCAATGCCACACAATGGACGATCGGTGTGCTTTAGGATACACTCCTCTGTGCATTGTTGCCAAGGATAGCTACATTCATGATCTTCTCCTGAGTGGCGGTATCTTTATCGAATTCGGCAGCTATGCGACCCCTTCTCATCACTAGAATCCGATCACAAACAGCTATCACTTCCGGTAACTCCGAAGAAATCATGATAATGCCCATGCCTTGGCCTGCTAGGTCCCTAAGCAATTGATGGATCTCGCTTTTGGCTCCTACGTCTATACCATTGGTGGGCTCGTCAACTATTAGCACCTTGGGCTCATATGCTAACCACTTAGCCAGGATAGTCTTTTGCTGATTACCACCGGAGAACTGATCAATCACCATCTCAGGATATGGGGGCCTAATAGCCAGTTTTTTGATCCAGTTCTGCACATAGCTTTTGAGCTCATCCCTTCGAATAAGGCCAAATCTGTTTACCAGAGAATCCAGGCGAATTACTGAAAGGTTATCTGCTAGGGTCTTGCCGAGAAATAGCCCTTGGGTCTGCCTACTCTCAGGGATGTAGGCAATACCCGCCTTTACTGCTTGGTTGGTAGAGTCAATGTTTACCTTTTCCCCATGCAAAAACAGTTGACCACCGTCGGGTATGATCTGACCAAAAATGGCTTGGGCCACCTCGGTGCGCCCAGCACCTACTAGTCCTGTTAAGCCTAGGATCTCTCCTTCGTGTAAGGTAAAGGAGATACCGGCGAAATGACCCCTCTTATGCAAGCCCTTTACATTTAAAAGTGGTGGTCCCGGCTCCAGCCTTTCATAATGGGCAAACCGAATATCTCGCCCCACCATGAGGGAGATGAGCTTAGCCTCATCAAGATCAGTCCTGGGATATGTACCAACATGCTGACCATCACGGAGCACAGTGATTCGATCAGCTATGGCGAAAACCTCGTCTAGTTTGTGACTAATAAACAATACAGACATGCCTTCATGCTTTAGTGTTTCAATTACCCGAAAAAGCGCATTTACTTCCTCATGGGATAAAGTAGAAGTAGGCTCATCTAGTATAAGTAATCTGGCATCATGAACTAAGGCCCTAGTAATAGCAACTAGCTGTTGATTGGCTAAGGACAGATCGGCTAACTTAGTGTTTAACCCAATGTTTAGATCGAGCCTAGCCAGAGCGTCCCGGGCCGTATCAGTCATGACTTCCCAATCTAAACGCCAAGCTCCCTCCTCTATCTGGCGACTAATAGTGATGTTTTCGACAACAGACAGATTCGGGAAAAGGCTCAGGTCTTGGTATGTAACTGCAATCCTCCGTCTCAAGGACTCGAGGGGGTGACTAAAAGATACAGCCTCCCCATCTATGTAAATGCCGCCCCCAGGGTCCGGAATCTCGGCCCCAGCCAAGATCTTAATCAATGTGGACTTGCCTGCTCCATTTTCCCCTACTAGGGCATGAATCTCTCCTTGGCAAATATCCATGTTAACCTCGTCTAAAGCTTTGACTCCAGGATACGTCTTACTAATCTTCTTTAGCTCTAAGAACCGATTGTCTACCATGCTTACTCCGCCCCTTTCAGTTGTGAGGACAGGCGGCACATCCCATTTCCATGTGAATGACTTAAGTGCCTACGCCTCATAGTTCTGTGAATTACGTTGACTTCCTGCTTTTTCACGGAGATCTATCTAGCGTGACTAATAGAAAAAATGATGGCCCCGAGGGAGGTCGTGGATCTATTTAGTCTAAATATATAATTATAAAAAACTACTCGGAATGCTTCTAACGGAAAATGGAAAGGGGCTATAGCCATGACTAAACCTCTCGGCATCTATGTAAACAATTGGATATTCGGCAATGCCACACTAGCGGAGGTTGCCATGCGAGCAAGCAGGCTTGGCTTTGATGGTATCGAGTTAGTAGGGGAGCCTGATGACTATGAGCCTTCCCAAGTGAACAGACTCATGGAGGATCATGGACTTAGGGTGCTTTCCATTTGCGGGATGCACCCCGGCCCTAAGCCAGGGGATCTCAGGCTATTATCCCACCCTGACCAAAAAGAAAGGGTAAAGGCTATTGACTACATACGTTCCTGCGTAGATCTTGCCAAAGCAACTAATGCCAGAAGTGTACTAGTTGTACCAAGCCTAGTGGGGCAACCGACTATCATGACTTCCAAGGTCTCAGATATCCAATTCGCCATTGACTCTCTACAGATCGCCGGTGAATACGCGGCCCGTCACCAAATCATACTCACCATTGAGCCCATAAACCGCTATGAAGTCAGCCTTGTCAACTCAATTGATGATGCTATCGAGATGGCTAAAGCTGTAGACAACGAGTATGTCCGCATCATGGGCGATACCTTCCATATGCAAATTGAGGAAAGTGACGGCATCGCCAATGCCATTAGACGAGCAGGGGGATACTGGTTTCAACACCTGCATGTGGCCGATAACACTAGACAAGCCCCAGGGCTTGGTAACATGCCCTGGCGAGAGATTATTAGGGCCTTACATGATATCAAGTACGAAGGGGGCATCTCCTGTGAGCCCCTGCCCAAAGGTAAAGCACCCTATGATGCTAGGGATGGCAA
>JAAZMF010000189.1 GCA_012798955.1 Bacillota bacterium
AGTAGGGGCGCAGCAGCTAGAGCTTACCATTACAGATAGTGATGGTGCAGTAGTTAGGAGAAGCCGGATTAGTCAGTTAGGGGGCGAGTGGCGAGACGTTGCTTGGGATGGCATGTTGCAGTCGGGAGAGTTCGCCGCCCCCGGTCTATATCACTATCAGATCATGAGACTGCCCCAGAGAGAGCCCATCGCGGCTGGGTTAATCCAAGTTGCCCATGATGATGAGCCCCCCGGTAGCAGCTCCATCAGGGGCAAGATCACCAAGGCAGATGTAGGATATGGAGCAGTCGGTGCCCAAGTCGTTTTGTACACTAAAAAGCGGCGCCAAGTAGCCACTGCCTTTACGGAACCCAATGGGATGTATGAGTTTAGTGGTCTTCCTGAAGGTGAGTATTACATCGAAGCTAGTCTCCCTGGTTACATAATGGCACAAACAGGTGTATTGCATCTTGGTAGTGGCGCTGTGCAAGAAGTTAATCTAGCGCTTTTGCCCAACAGAGCCCTTGATCTTGATATACAGCTTCTGACCAGATCGGTGGCAGTAGGTGATGTGCTGGAAGCCAATGTGCGGATCACTAATTCTGGTACCAGGGATTTGCTGGACACTGTAGTGATATTGGCCGTCCCAGTGGGGTTCGCCTATGGTGGTAGTGATGTTAATCACGGCACTCTTGAAGTTGCAGACACAGGAATATCACTATATGAAATCCGTTGGACAACGGGCTTTCTAAAGCAGGGAGAATCTCTTAGGGCTAAGATGTGGTTTGTGGTGGGGCTAGATGCACCTCGTCGCAATGGAAACATTCGAGGACAGGCCTTGGGGTTTGCTGCTTCGGAAAAAGTGGTGACACCTACAATATCCCGGGAACTAGAAGTGACCGCGGGGCCTTTTATAGCAACATCGCCCCACTCTCAAATAGATGGCCATGTGGCTTTGCCAGTAGGTGAAACCGGGTTGCTTGAAGTATTGCTACAGCCAAAGAGTGTACTCGGTGGTCCTATTTTGCCCTTTCAAGAAACCGAGGTGACGAAATATGTTGAGCGAAGCGACCTGGTGCCGTTGTCTCAGCCTGTTGAGTTTGATGACGGGTTACTTGCAGGTCATGCTCTTCGCATGCGGCTAGATGGGAAGAGCTTTGTGACAGAGGGTGGTCTATGGCACCATACCATCGGTGGATGGGGACTACCTAGTAGTGATGTATCTATAGTAGGCGTCAAGGCCGGTGCCAAGCTAGATGATGACTCTATTTTGCGAAGTTTCTACGGGTTGCCCAAGTCCTGGCCGATGTATAGTTTGCATCCCGCAGATAACACCTCCGGCCCCTTCCAACTGCCTAAAGCGCCTGTGCCATGGGGCAGGATTGATGTCAAGATTGTTAGCTGGGATGCAACTAGGGAGATGTGGCAAGAGGAAGGACCGGTGCTTTTTCGCATAGACCATGCCAGAGGCGCCCTTACTTTAGGCCGGGCTATAGGAGCATTTAATACTCTAGGTGATCGGCAATACATTCTTGTCATCTATGAAGGTCAAGAGCTGGGTTTGGAGCTCAGTTGGAGGGAGATTAGCCTGGCGTTAGATAGGCCTAACTGGGGACTAGTCGCTGGATATCTGGAGACAGGGGATGAGGGCAGGATTAAGTTGGTCACTTTGGGTGGGAGGTTAGTTGAAGACAGATTTAGGTTGCAGGCTAACCTGCGGACACTTTTAGGGGAAAAGCCCCGGCTTGGACTGAATCCCTGGGACACAGACTGGTTAAGTGAAGGTCAGGAAGATGTGGTTAGTGGCAATACTAATTCGGATCAAGTCAGGGCCGATGGAGGTCAAGGGCAGATTGATGCCAGGAACGGCAATGGTCGTTCCGCTTGGCAGATCATTGGAGCCCTAGAACCCCATCCCAAAACGCGGGTTGGCGGTGGATGGTCCATGGATAGCGGCCACCTTGGGGATTTCTGGGGTCTGACTACCCCGTATGATGGGAGGCAAGGGGGTACTGATAGCCTTACCACCTTGGGTCATGATGGCAGAGGGGAAGAGGGGCTAGATGAGCTTGTGCTTCGCCTGGAGGGAGAACTTGTAAGGGAAAGACGGGGCATGAGCCCAGGAGTGCTGCTTAAGCCACTGCCTGCAGGCAAGCATTGGGTGCGGGTGCTAGCTGGAGAGGTGGATTTAGGTAGCGGTTTGGTGGCATCACTTGTGACCGGTAAATCAAGTTTGCTCATTTCACAAGATCAGAGCCCATCTCAAAGGGAGCAAAACATCGCCAAGGGGTGGGAGCAAAGCTTCATATACAAAAGACAAGATTGGCCCATCTGGAGTTTGGGTTATGGGCAGAGGGAAACAGGGTTTGACCCGACCTTAGAGAAAGATAAGAGTCACTATGGGTTTCTGGCAGTTGATGGCCAAATGGAAGATATGGAATGGGGGGCGAAATTGACCCTTAGCCAAAGTCGCACTCCCCGTGGTCCTGTCAATACTAACCCCATACGGGCTACTGCTGATCTTAGGGCTCAATATGAGGTGGGTGGATTGCGGCCCTATGTGCGAGGTAGCCATCAAGTAGCTAGAGATCGCCTGGGAGCCAGTCAAGGTGAAAGCCAAGAAGACTGGACAGTGGGGCTGGAGGGGCAGATTAGTGATCAGTTAAGGGTCGATGTGGCCCATAACCAAAAGCAGGACGGAAGGTCAACCAAAGAGCAGCTTGCCTTGCAGGCGGCGTATGAGTTTTCTACGGGATGGTCACTACTGGGAACCTGCCAATGGCCAATTGGCCAATCCAAGGACGAACTCTTCCCATGGCAAGGTACTATCGGGCTTAGGGGTGAGATTGGATTGGCTCATGTGTTGGATGTAGGTTGGGGGCGCTCTTTTGGGCAAGGGATAACCACCGATACTGTCTCTATAGATGAGGTATCGGTAGGTGTTAGGACTAAAAGGTCACAAGGGGTTTTTCCCTATAGTGAGATTAAGTTGAACAGTCGCTTGCATGATGGCAGGTGGACAGCCTGGGAGTTACAGGGGGAAGGAGGGTGGAGGCTAGGCTCATCTTGGGAAGCATGGACTTATGGCGGGTATAAGCAAGTTATCCATGGTGAGATGGATCCA
>JAAZMF010000027.1 GCA_012798955.1 Bacillota bacterium
GTTTGGAGTGTAAGTTGGGCAACTTCGAGGGATATCAGGTTGTCGAGCACATCACTCTTACCCATGCAGATGTAAGAGCTACAAACACTGAAGCTAACCCCAATAACGTTGTACCAAAGAGCAACGGGGATGCGAAGTTGACCGGAGGACTGTTAGAGACATCTTTGGCGCCACTTTCGTGGAACGTGATTCGGCTCGCGAAAGCTAAGAAGTAAGGGAGAGGAGCCTATCCTCTGGGAACCATCTTGGTGATGTATTTAGGAAGAGCCAGCTCTAGGGCTGGCTCTTTGCAGTGAACCGCTGGACACCGATTCTCCTGGTAAGCGCTGTAGGGGTTGAAACCACTGCCACTCCCCTTTTCGATGGGGGAGGGGGTCGCCACCATACGCCGACTGGTTGATGTTGCTCAAGGCCGAGGCGGAAGGACCTAGATAACGCCGGTTTGGTGTCTGTATGATGAGTTTTATGTAGCCTAGCAAAACGACACTACTTTGTGGCAACTAGCCTGAACTCACTTGTATCGGGATTTTTTCTCAAGAATCGTATATGCCAAGTGCTTAATACAACGCCCTTCATAATGCTGGATATGCTAATGGCCCACCATACTCCGTTGAGCCCAAGTGGGGTGGCTGATAGTAATAGAGCCCCGGGAATCCTCAGTGCATTAAATACAATCCCTACAATGGACGGAGGAAAGGTCTTACCATGGCCTATGAAAGCACCTGCAGTCATGATCTCAATTACCATGGGGAGTTGGCACAGCCCTAGGATTCTAAGGTAAACCACGCCATATCGTATCGCTTCTTCATCGGGTATGAAGATGGCAAAGAGAGGCCTTGCTCCGAATATCAAAAGGCAAGTGGCAAATACGCCTAATATCGATACAATGCCTAGCCCCACAAAGTATCCCTTAAAGACTCTGTCCCATTTCCTAGCGCCATAGTTCTGCCCTATAAAAGCACTCATCGCTGACTGAAACCCACCGGCAGTCATCCATGATATTGATTCTATCTGGGAGCCCACTTTCTGCACCGCGATGGGCAGTGGACCCCATGCTGCGATGATCCGTGCTGTACACATGGCGAAGATGGTAAACAGTCCGCTTTGGAGAGCTACCGGAAACCCAAGCCTAACAATTTCTCTTACATGGGCAAGATCTGGCATCCTAGACAAACCGAGGTTTGAAAAAAGTTCACGCTGCTTGCTCGCCTTCGTAACAAATATGAGGGTAACAGTGAACTGGGCTATCACCGTCGCTACAGCTGCCCCTGCCACTTCCAGTCTGGGAAAAGGCCCAATTCCCAGTATGAGCAAGGGATCTAGGATGATATTCATGATGAGGCCGATTACGTTTACATTAAAAGGGGTTCTGCTATCCCCATATCCATTGAATATGGCGGTAAACACCGGATTGATGGTGAAGAAGACCATGCCTAAAGAGACGATAACTAGGTAGGTCATGGCATCGCTTTCTATTTTTGCATCCCCAAGCCTGTAAAAACCGATCAAAGGTTTTCTAAACAATATAAGAAAGGCTCCATACGCAACAGCAAGAAACACAATCATCTGTAAGCTGTGCTTGATATACTTTTTTGCTTCCTCGATATCGGCTTTCCCAACGGATTGGGCTACTCCAACTTCTGCCCCGATTTTCGGAATGAGTATGATTGCCATTGCCAGCCAAGTGAAAAAGCCTGCGGTACCCACTGCCGCTACAGCGTTAGCTCCAACTCTTCCTACCCAGATCATGTCTGTCATGTTATAGGCCATCTGCACAAATGATGTTCCGATTATGGGTAATGCCAACTTTGTAATGGCCTTTGTGATACTTCCTTCTGTCAAGTTGATTGATTTTGTCATGTTATTCTCCCATGGTTGCTTTAGGTGTTTGTGGCTCGATCATCTTACTCTCCCAATGAAAATAACTTGGGAAAGGCCTTGTTTAAACATTATACTTTAGGAGCTATGCAGCTAGCAAATTATCCTGGTGCCTAGACATTCTGTCGCATTTGCGGCGGGGGGCTCGGGGGAGGTACGGGTTTTCAGATTTAGGATTTGTTTGACCCCGTCTCCCGGGAGCAACTGTAGGAGGCTAGGTAGATTTGGCCCCAAGCGGCATGATCTATCTGATGCATCTTAGCTGGTGTCGAATGATTATGCAAACGTAACGTATGAGTATGTAGGAACATTTGGGAGAGGCGTCGAATCTATATATAGACTATAGGTCTACGCAGTCTCATACGAACCATTCTCATAGATCAATATTTTCATAGCAGGAGGCGTATCATGTCATGGCACCAAATCGAGTCTTGATTATGGGAGCCGCCGGGCGGGATTTCCATAACTTCAATGTGTTCTACCGTGATAATGCGAATTATGAGGTGGTTGGCTTTACAGCTGCCCAGATCCCTGATATCCATGGTAGATTATATCCGCCTAGCCTAGCAGGTGAGCTCTATCCCAAGGGGTTGCCAATCTACGGGGAAGCCGATTTGAGGGAAATAATCGCAAAGGAACAGGTGGATGAGGTCGTTTTTGCCTATAGCGATGTTTCCCATGAAGATATCATGCACAAAGCTTCGATTGCCATCGCTGCCGGAGCAGATTTTCGCCTGCTTGGACCAAAACATAGCATGCTCGCTAGTCGTCGCCCCGTGATAGCTGTTTGTGCAGCTCGGACCGGCTCAGGCAAGAGCCAAGTCACTCGGTATATTGCAGAGTTTTTTGCGAAGCTTCAAAGGCGGGTGGTTGTGATCAGGCACCCTATGCCCTATGGCGATTTAGCTGCACAAAAAGTCCAGCGGTACGCTACCCTAGACGATATGGATAAGCATCACTGTACTATTGAAGAGCGAGAGGAATACGAGCCACATATCGAGCGGGGGAACGTGCTATATGCCGGTGTAGACTATGGATGCATTCTAGAGGAAGCTGAGCAAGAAGCTGAGATCATCCTGTGGGATGGTGGTAACAACGATCTGCCGTTTTATGAGCCTGATCTCATGATCACCATAGTAGATCCCCATCGCCCCGGCCACGAGTTGAAGTATCATCCGGGTGAGGCTAATGTGCGCTTAGCCGATGTTGTGATTGTCAATAAGGTTGACACTGCCCTAAGGGAAAACATCGACACAGTAATTGATAATGTGCGTAGTGTTAACCCCCTGGCGCAAATCATCGAATGCCGGTCACCGATTACTGCCACGGACCTCAGCGTTCTTGAGGATAAGCGTGTTTTGGTCGTAGAAGATGGCCCCACCCTTACCCATGGAGGCATGAGCTATGGTGCGGGATTCCTAGCGGCAAAAGCTGCCGGAGGCAATATTGTCGATCCTCGCAATGTAGCAGTAGGCTCCATTGTTGATACCTATAACAAATACCCCCACATGGGCCCAATATTACCTGCTATGGGCTATAGTTCTAAGCAGTGTAGTGAGCTAGCTGCAACCATCAGCAAATGTGATGCTGAAGTCGTGGTTATCGGAACCCCTATTGATTTACAGCGGGTGATTGAGATTTCGAAACCGACTGTGCGAGTTACCTATGAGCTGGCAGACGATAGCGGTAGTTTGGAGCAAGTCTTGCGGGATTTTGTCTCCAGGCTTGGGGAAAGATGAATATCATGCGTGCTTGAGCATTGAGCAGGAACCGGTATGAATTGAAGGCCCGCCGCAATGGCCAACGTGCTATTGCGGCGTCTTGGTGTGCCCAGCACCTCGTAGCCTTCAACAACTAAGCAAGCGACTTCGTATATGCCTGTCATGCAGGATTCCTAGAGGTATTATCCAGAACTGCTTAATGGGCGAATGGGCATAGCATCCGAGAGTATACGCAAAGGCAAGCTTCGTTCCTAACTAGAGGTCACAAGAAAGGAGAAAGATGAGAACGAGTCGTTACGCTGTCATCGATATAGAAACTACTGGGCTTTCGCCGGCACACAACCACAGAATCATGGAGGTCGCCGTGATTCTAGTCGACGATGTCGGAAACAGGGTATACGAGTGGGACACGTTGCTCAACCCAGTTCGCGATGTAGGGGCGACCAGTATCCATGGCCTTACCGCCGCGGACGTCTACTCAGCTCCTACCTTTGATCAGATCGGCCCTGGGCTGGCATCGTTACTTAAGGGTCGGGTGCTAGTTGCCCATAATCTGGCTTTCGATGCACCTTTCTTGGCAGCTGAGTTCGCCCGTGTAGGGTATGTAGTTGAGCTTGGCGGTGCTACGGGGCTTTGCACGATGCGGTTGGCATCACACTACCTTCCGGCAGGCTCTAGAACACTGGAAGCTTGCTGCAACGGCATTGGATATAGCATTGGTGCGGCTCATACTGCTCTAGAAGATGCCCGCGCAACGGCCCATCTGCTGGCATACTACATAGGACAAGAGAAGGACTTTGCAGGGTACTGGGTCAATGAGATTGCTGCCGCTCAGGCACTAACATGGCCGGTTATGCCACAGGCCACAGCAACGCGAGTGTCTCGAGAGTCCGTTTATGGCCGAGAGGACAAGCACTTCCTTACGCGACTGGAATCTAGGGCGCCTAGCAGGGCTCCCATTAAGGCAGATGAGTATTTGGCTGTACTCCAGCGCGTGCTTCTAGACCGACGGATTGGTCACCACGAAGCTGATGAGTTGGTCGCGGTCGCCAAGACGATGGATCTGTCCCGAGAAGACGCGGGCGCTATCCATCAGATGTATTTAGCAGGACTTGCACGCCTAGCAATTGAGGACGGTATCTTGACGTCTAGTGGGCTTCTGGACCTGAAATTGGTAGCAACATTGCTCGGATTACCTGCGGACAGCGTCCATTCTGCAATCGAGGCAGCATCCGGACGGCAAGACCAAGACTGCGCAGTAGAGCACTTTGAGCTCAAAGTTGGAGATACAGTGGTTTTTACCGGTGAGGCCCCCGGCATTAGCCGGGTAGAGTTGGAGCGAAAGGCGCGGGCGGTCGGACTTCGTGTAACTGGTGGGGTGAGCAGAAAGACAACAATTCTGGTGGCAGCTGATCCCGACAGCCTAAGCAGTAAGGCCCGTAAAGCTCGCAGCCTCGGGATTCCAATAGTGGATTATCCGGCGTACTTGCTCATGTTTGATTCCATCCAAAGCCCGAAGGCTAAAGGGGAGAGGGTGTCCCCGCAGTCCTAGCGATGTAGCTGACACCACATCTAGTAAACGGTATAGCGATTGTGACACAGTGAAAGTTGATCCGCTCTCGTTCCGAGAAGGCTATGGAAGGGCTCCTTTTCTATGACAGTTTGTGCAAAAAAGATAGTGGGAGCTTTCCGCAGCAAGGCAAAGGCATGGTGATTGAGGATCGATAAGACAAGATTTCATCAGAAGCGCTGGAATCTGTTCTCACGGATCTATGGTCGGTTAGATCCGGGCGTTCAGACAGGACAATTTGCTGTATGGCGCACGCGGTTGATGACCTTGATAACGGGTTCTCGGATCTTGGAGGTAGGAGTTGGGACAGGAGCTAACCTACCTTTCTATCCTAAAGGTCTTACCCTGACAGCTATAGACTTTAGCTCAGGTATGCTTGATAGAGCTCGTAAGAGGGCCCAGGAGCTAGACCTGGAAGTGGAATTTCGGCTAATGGACATACAGGATCTTGAATTTGCGGATCACACCTTTGATACAGTGATTAGCTCTTGTGTCTTTTGTTCTGTGCCTGATCCTAGAACAGGGCTCACTGAGATCCACCGAGTGCTAAAGCCCCATGGGAGACTGATAATGCTCGAGCATGTCTGCTCAGAGCGGCCGGCTATTGGACTTGTCATGAATCTAGTCAATCCCTTAATTGCTTTAGGGTTAGGGGAAAATATCAATAGGCAGACCGGCAAGCTCCTACGGGAAGTTGGGTTCGTAGTAGAGGAAGAGCACCTATGGATCGATATCGTTAGGCTCTTCAAGGCAATTCGTGTTTGCGACCTTGAAGATCAGATGAATAGGGCAGTGAAGTAGGGGAGCCAGCCCCGATGATTATCTTGATTTCTGTACTAGCGGGGATGACGAAAACACCACACCGAATACGAAAAGATGCATGAGCCCCCGTGATGACCAGCATCAATGTCAGGGCTTAAGGGGCAAATCAGGGAATGCACGCTCGTCCTTAGGAGCTTCTCATCACCGGGTGTCGAATAGCAGTCTTTAGCCGTTCTGGCTTAGTCCTTTTCGGGTCAGACAGGTAGATTTCGTGGTGTTTACCTCCAGCTTCTACCTTGTCCATCAGTCCCTCCTGGACCATATAGTCTTTCATCTTCTGTACCGTCTCCGGCTCTGTGGAATATGGGCCGATGTGCATCACCTGGACACACAGACCTTCGGCGAAAGTCTCGAAACGGGCCTTTTCCACTGTTAGCCCAGGCTTCTTGACCTTTACTTTGGAGCAGGCCCATTCAAAGAAGTCTGGCGTAACAAAATCTGGCTGCCGGATCATGGATGTCCATCTCCAGTTGTCTCTCTTGGTAAGGGAGAAGGGGCCATCGGCAACCCACCAAAGTCCCTCTAGGGGTGGAACCACATATGGGAAATAACCTGTGGGCTGTCTATCTTCCTTGTCACTCATCTTAATAGCATACGATAGCCCATATAGTAACTCGATGGCTTCCTGATAATCAGGGTTGTCGTTGGGATCCCCGCTTCCATCCACCATAATAAAGTTCATGCTGGGGACCTCAATCACGGCAGGCTGACTCCCTGGCGTGTATAGAGCCTTGTACTCCTTCTTGAAATCAAAAGACTTTTTGGTCATTGTACTCCTCCTAGGATGTGGATGCCCCTTAGTCACATTATCTCGGTATTTCGAGTCAAGTTCCCCAGAACAGGCCCATCTGGGTATTCGGCAAATAGTGACAGCGACCTGCCAGTTTTCCCTCCAGATTTCTCGAAGACTCTATGACGCCACTGTTCCTGCCAGTGCAGGAACACTATGGTCACAGAGACTGATTAGTTCAACTGGCCATTGACAACCAACGGGTGGGCTCAAGCATGGTGATGAGTCTAGATTCTATATCGGTTCTGCAGGTCTCTTATTATTAACCGGGAATATTAACCGGTAATACATAGAGGGGACCTGGCGGCGTTTGTCGAGGATCCGTCCGGGGGGGCTGTATAGAGGGATGGGTGAACTCAAGTGGGGAAATTCTTGGCTGTTGAGGCCACACTGAACAGTGGGGAACGGTTGCTGATCAGGGAAACGACTACTGCTGATGCGCCACAATTGATAGCATATATCGAGGCAGTCGCCAGCGAATCCGATTTTCTAACCTTTGGGCCTGGGGAATTCGGGATTACCATCGAACAAGAAAAGGCCCATCTGAGAGGGCTTTATCGAAGGACAACGCACTTCATAAAAATATCCTGGCTTTGATCATGCTATAGGAGGCTTACTATGGGTAGAAGGACTGTAAAGACGGCAAAAGGCTTGATAGAGTACCGGGTTGAGGGGAACGGGCCAGTTGTCCTCGTCTTGCAGGGTGGCCATTGTAGTCGTGACACTCGGTTATCCCATGAAAAACTGGCGGACTTGGGGTTTACTGTATTGACACCATCTCGCCCCGGCTATGACAGCACTCCGGTATCGGTTGGCTCCACTGCCCAGGAGACAGCAGATGCCTTGGCGGCCCTACTGGATGGACTCGGTATTGACACAGTCTCGGTTATTGGCATTTCCGCAGCCGGCCCCACAGCATTGGCCTTGGCTAAGCAGCATGGAGGCCGCACCCGAAGCCTCATCCTGGAATCTGCGGTTACTATGCCATGGGATCCAGCTCTAAAACTAGCCTCTCGCCTCCTGTTTGGACCAACAGAGAAGCTGACATGGGCCATGGTGAGATTCTCACTACAGATGATGCCAAATACCATTACGAAAATGATGATGGGGCAGTTTACCACCCTAAAGGTCAACGATGTAATGCGTCGCATGGGCCCAGGAGATCTTGGTTTCGTAAAGCAGATGCTCTATACAATGCGATCCGGTAGAGGTTTCATGCAGGATGTTAACCATTGGGTCCCCGATCTACACACAATCCACGTGCCCGTCTTGGTGATGTATTCCCCCTATGACAAAAGCGTCCCTCCGCGTAATGCAGAGCGAATAGGCCGGGAGATAGCCCATGCAGAGCTATATGAAGTCTCTGCCGATAGTCATTTGATATGGATTGGGCATACCGCTAGGGAGGTCTGGGATAAACGGCTAGAGTTCTTGAACGCCACCCTATATGGGATTGACTAGATCATTCCCATGCATATCTCACATGAAGATGTGTTTCGGATATTCGCTACGCCTGTCAGCAAAGTGGCTTGATGACATGTCGGCCAATAGTCTGCCTAAATGACCCCGCCGAGTACAATCATACGCCTAGTATTACCGCAAGGGCAAAGGAGAAGTCGCGCCGGGGTGGAATGCCGTGACATGATAGAGACATCTTTTAGTGAATTTCGAAAGGGGCGTGTCCACTTTGGGAAAATGTGCGAAACTCACCGTAGGTGCGTTAGTAGTTATGCTTCTTGTGGTTTTTCTACTAGTAAGAGGTCTGGAATCCAACATGCACAAGCTGGCTGCAATGGAAATGACCGACATTGAACTGTCAAGAGTGGTGGATGGTACGTATGTGGGTAGCTATCAAGCTTTCCCAGTATCGGTTATGGTTGAGGTAACCGTCAGAAATCATGAGCTGGCAGGAGTTAAACTAGTCGAACACCGAAATGGCCGGGGAAAGGCGGCGGAAGCAGTTGTTGATCGAGTCATCGAGGCCCAAGCATTGCGGGTAGATACAGTCTCTGGGGCCACATATAGTAGTCTGGTGATACTAAGAGCCATAGATAATGCACTAGCAGGAGCACAGCAATAGTCGTCTCTGGCAGATTCTCTGGCGGGAGTTCCATTCTACCACCTAGACGAGTTAGATTGACAGTAGAGTTTGCAGGAGTGGGTACATTGAGAAAAGGTGGCAAGACTAACGCCATTCGCTACCTAGAAACGATTGGTATTCCCCATGAGACACTGGAATACGCGATGGATGGTGGCGATCTTTCGGCACAGCATGTATCTAGGGTTAGCCACATTCCCCTGGATATGCTGTATAAGACAATAGTATGTCGGGGGGACAAGACCGGCGTTGTGTTTGCATGTATTCCGGGAGATGCTGAGGTTGATATGAAGAAGCTGGCACGGGTGAGTGGCAATAAGAAGGTCGAGTCTGTGCCCCTAAAGGAAATCCTCCCTTTAACGGGCTATATTCGGGGTGGCGTGTCCCCCATCGGATGTAAAAAGGATTATCCTCTATATATAGATGATACCGCAATGGCCAAGGAGAAAATTTCCATTTCAGCCGGCACAAAAGGTTGTCAAATTATCATGAAGCCTCATGACCTAGTGAATATTCGGAAGGCAGCAGTTGTAGCCATAGCAAAATCATGATGTGGAATCCCAAAGCCTTTCCCCAGGGTATCTCGAGAAGCTTAGTTCAGTGAAGACCGAGCTTCCTCTTTTTTTGGCTAGAAAGCCTGATTCGTGGGCTAGTATCGTGTAGGGATTGGTTGCCTGCAATAGCGCTTGTAGCCTAGATACATCCCCTATCTATCTGCGCATAGGAACACAGGATAGGAGCAGACTAAAGTAAAACATTTAGATAGGGGCGGATTGCTTTGCGGTTTCGAGATAGAGTTGTCATCGTAACTGGAGCCGGTTCAGGAATTGGGGAGTCTACTGCCATTTGTTTTGGGGAAGAAGGGGCACGGGTTGTTTGTATGGACGTCAAAGCTGCGGAAGACACTGCTGAGACTATAACTAAGGGCGGTGGACAGGCAGTGGGCCATACTGCCGACGTATCTAGGTGGACCGATTGGGAAAAAGTAGTTGGCGATGCTATCAAGCGCTGGGGACAGATAAACGTTTTGGTGGCAGTAGCTGGAGTTGTGTCAAGGACCTTGGACACTGTAGTTGATCAAAGTGAGAAGGAATGGGACCGGGTAATAGACATCAACTTAAAAGGCACTTGGCTTGGTATGAAAGCTGTCCTGCCCCATATGATCAAGAATGGTGGGGGCAAGATCGTCAATGTCTCATCCCTGGCGGCGATTGTTGGCCTCGGAAGTCTAGCATCGTATACTGCATCTAAAGGAGGCGTGTCGGCTTTAACTAGGCAAGCCGCCATGGAATATGCCAAGGATAACGTACAGATTAATGCCATTGAACCAGGGATTATCGATACACCGATACAGAAAGGCATTACTCCAGAGATGCGAAAAGGCCATGTGGAGGCAACACCGGTGGGGCGCTTAGGTGACCCTGTGGAGATCGCCCATATGGCACTTTTCTTAAGCTCAAGTGAAGCAAACTTCATCACTGGCCAAATGCATGTGGTAGATGGTGGCTGGAGTGCCCACTAAGAAATCAAGAAAAGGTAGCTTATAGACAGTCCTAACCCCCATCGGCATTTTCCGGTGGGGGTTATTAGCTTTACCTCGTATGGTTTAACATGTAATAGACCCTCGCCGGGAGAACCCCGGAATTCATCCGTTGAACATGTGAAAACTAAACACTACCGTGTGAAGGAAGCGGTTGCCATGGGGGCCCAGCTTGTCGCTTTTCCGGAATATAATAACTTGGCTTTACTAGGGATGTTACCGGGTATCGAGGCCATGGGGGACGCTCCATCTCAATCTGGCACGGGTTTCGACGTTCCTATGTTCGTGGGCCCGGACCTCTTGCTCAGGATAGCGGGAGAAGATGATGGCACCAACTACCACAAAGATTGTGGCCACCGGTCCCGTCAGTTTGATGCCTAGAGGCTTGTCAATTGTTCCACCGAAGAAATGCAGCAGTCCGGTGGTGAGAACTGTTGATAGTCCCAAAGCCAGCTTCGTGATAAAACCCTGTGCACCACAGTACATAGCCTCCCGGCGCTGTCCCGACAGCCGCTCTTCTAGATCAGAAACCGCGGCCACGATGTGATCAGGAACTACAAAGATGGCAGATACCGGAATGCCCATGAGAGCCATAAGAAGATAGCCAAAAACTTCAGGTGATAAACCCAAAATAGGCTGTCCGAGTACGTATATTCCCGGCAAGACAATGGTGAAGAACATCATGGAAAAGAGCATCCACTGAATCGAATACCCATGTCCATGTTCCCTTGCCATGGAGATCAGCCTATTTGTGAGTAAAGGGCGGATCACCGTGCTATTTGTGGAACAAAGTCCAACGGTGGCAGGATTAGCCAGGGTGCTAGCGA
>JAAZMF010000190.1 GCA_012798955.1 Bacillota bacterium
CAGGGAAACCCCTGGATCTAGACTGGCAATAGTCTGGGGGATGGGAGGCATGGTAGGGTACAGGCGCCACTGGGATAGCCTCCAACCGCTGACTTTGGAGGCTCCATATGACAGAGATAGACCGGCTACAAGGCAGACCATAACTCCTTTGAGAATAGGTGAAGCTAGGGATAGATAGGCTGTCATGTGATCTCCTTTCATAGGTATCTACTTTTTGTACCCGGTGGATGAAGTCTTTGATCTCGCACGTTAGTAGATGTTCCACCTATTGGGACCACATCCCTGCCAAGACTGTCTTTTCTCCCTTGACTGCCGCCATCATGTGCAGGAGTTCCCCGGAGGCAACCAGAACTAAACAAAATGGCTTTATCGCTTTCTGTGATGAAATGGGTGAGAGTGTATTGGTACATGAGCGAATGTTGGAGAAGGCAGGACCACAAGGGATGCATCTAGCCAAAGTCGGTATGGTATCTTTAGGTTGTTCCAAGAATCTGGTCGACAGTGAGATCATGTTGGGCAGTCTTAGACGAGCTGGCTACCACATTACTGCCGATGCTTCGGCAGCCGATGTAATTATCGTAAATACCTGTGGGTTTATTGGAACAGCAAAGTCCGAATCCATCAATACCATTTTGGAGATGGCTACCTATAAAGAAACAGGACAATGCCGTGCCCTGATTGTTACTGGATGTCTTAGCCAGCGCTATAGCAAAGAGCTGATGGAGGAGATTCCGGAAATAGACGGGATGTTAGGTACCGGCGAGCTAGATCGCCTGCCCGATTTATTACAGGCAGTCGAACAAGGACTACGGGTCACATTTGTGGGTGAGCCTGGGTTTAGCTATGATGAGTTGCTTGGGAGGGTGGTGACGACAGCCCCCCATAGTGCCTATCTCAAAATAGCGGAGGGATGTAGTCACAGCTGTGCTTATTGTGTGATTCCCTCCCTGCGAGGACACTACCGTAGTCGAAGTGCCTCAGGGATTGTAGGTGAGGCTAGATGGCTTGCTGAAAACGGTGCTCGGGAGCTCATTTTGATCGCCCAAGATACCAGTGCCTATGGCAAAGACCTACCTAACTCACCGGGACTACCAGAGCTATTGAGAGAGTTAGGCCAAATCCCAGAAATCCATTGGCTAAGGGTTTTGTATACCTATCCGACTACGTTTTCACCTCAACTAATTCAAGAGTTTGCCGAAAATCCAAAGATATGTCATTATGTCGATTTGCCGCTGCAACATGCCAATAATCATGTTTTGGAGCGTATGGGTAGGGGACCGGTGGCAGAAGCTCAAAGGCGACTAATTGGCGAGTTAAGGAAGACCATGCCTGACGTAGCTCTACGGAGTTCATTTATCGTGGGGTTTCCCGGTGAAACAGATGGGGAATTTGAGGAGCTTTTGGATTTTCTAGCGGAGATCCGCTTCGATCATGTTGGTATCTTTCCGTATTCTGCCGAAGAGGGGACTCGGGCTGCCGAGCTTCCGGCCCAGATACCAGAGGACGTAAAGGAAGAACGCTATAATCGTGCTATGCAACTTCAACAGGAGATTTCTAGAAGTAGAAATCTAGCCCGGGTAGGCGAGGTCTATGAAGTTGTGATTGACGGACCTTCCGAGGAAACAGATTTGGTATTGGTGGCCCGCTCCCAGTATCAAGCTCCCGAGGTCGATGGAGCTATCTACATTGGCAATCGTTGGCTACCGGCTGGCGCGTTCGCTAAGGCACGGATTATCGAAGGTTATGACTATGATTTGGTAGCGGAGATTGTGGAAATAGGGGATGACACACCATGCAACGGATAACCTTGGCGACTGGTATCACCTTTGTTAGGATACTATTGATTCCGGTATTTATGGTGCTTATGTCTAGTTCGCTTCGGTATGGCGATACTTTAGCTGCCGTTATCTTCGGTATTGCCGCCCTCACAGATAGCCTTGACGGATATGCCGCCCGGATTCGCAAAGAAGTTACCCGATTTGGGCAATTAGTCGATCCTCTAGCTGACAAGCTCTTGGTAACAGCTGCTCTTTTTACCTTGGTGGAATTGGGGCGAGTTTCCTCTTGGGTGGCTATTTTGATTGTTGGTAGAGAGTTTGCTGTTTCGGGGTTGAGGATTGTGGCCGCGGTGGAAGGTATCGTCATTCCCGCCAGTTGCATTGCCAAAGCAAAGACTGCCTTGCAGATGGTGGCGATTGTGGCTTTGATTCTACAGTGGCCCTTTGGAGACTTTCTCATCGGCCTAGCTACTTCCATCACCATCGTCTCAGGACTTGACTATTTCCATAAAGCAAGGCAACTCTTCCACTAAGTTCATTTGTCTCGTGTTCGCTGTTTGGCAGGTATTACATCTTTATGGGCGCCTTCCCCATGCTATAATTGTTTGGGGAGGGGCGTACATGGGCAATCTCAAAATGCCAGTGATTATCATCGTATTTGTCCTGACACTAGCTGCCCTCTTGTTGGGCCAGCATTTTATATTCCGGCAAAGAACATTAAATAACTTAGAAGCTCAGTTTGCCATCCTTCCGGGGATAGAAGATGTGACTATCAGCCCGGAGTCGGAGGGACTTAGTCTAGTTGTCCACATGGGCCAGGAAACCGGTCTAAAATCAACCTATGATCGGTTACTAGGCTTAGCCAAGAAGGCGGGGATCCCGCCTCACCGTATCATTCTACAAGATAATCGGGGACCCATTCTCTCCCAGGCCTTGTATGATATTCATTATGCCATAGCACGTGGTATTACCGTGGGCGAATTCCCATCAATGGCCATGGATGTTGAAGCTATATTGGATGCCCAAGGCATAGAAAATCGGGAGATATGGGTGGAAAAAGAGTTTGTGTATCTGGAAATGCACTACGGAACAGAGCATCTTTATCAAGTTTTTTCCCGTGATCCCGTTATGACACAGAGCCCTGAATTGACTCGAGGAAGTATCTGGGGGGAGGGATAGGCCATGGAGACTCACTGGAAAGAGGTGGCAATTGGCGCCGGTCTGGCTTTAACCATCGCTCTTGGACTTTGGGGGATAGACATAACACCCATCGCTGTTATTGCCGGGTTAGCTGTGCTATTGCATCTGACGCTTACTGGCCGTCTGGCTAAGGGTGGGAAACTGGAGACCCTATCCCTTGATGCCACAAGTCCTGAGAGGTCCATGGTGACCTTTGATGATATCGGGGGGCAGGAGTCAGCCAAAAGGGAACTTTTGGAAGCCTTGGAGTTCGTGAGTAATCGAGAAAAATGTGTGCAGCTAGGTATCCGTCCCTTAAAGGGAATTTTGATGGTGGGGCCGCCAGGTACAGGTAAAACTTTACTGGCCAAAGCGGCGGCTAGTTTCACTGACGCGGCTTTTGTTGCAACGAGTGGTTCTTCCTTTATAGAAATGTATGCCGGTGTTGGGGCGCAGCGGGTCAGAAAGATTTTCGCGATGGCTAGGCAAGCGGCTACTGCCCAAGGCAAGGCAAGTGCAATAATCTTTATCGATGAGATTGAGGTGGTGGGCGGGAAAAGAGGTCGCCATAGTAGTCATTTAGAATATGATCAGACCTTAAATCAGCTGCTAGTGGAGATGGATGGTATCAATATTGATCTTCAGCCCAGCGTCCTGGTAGTTGGTGCTACCAACCGGCCAGATCTACTAGATCAGGCCCTGGTTCGGCCTGGCCGTTTTGATCGGGTTGTGCGTGTAGAATTGCCAGATAAGAAGGGAAGACTTCACATATTACGTATCCATGCCCGCAACAAGCCCTTAGCAAGCGGTGTGGATCTGGAGAAGGTAGCAGCTGAAACATTTGGGTTTTCCGGTGCCCACTTGGAGAGTCTTTTGAATGAGGCTGCAATCCATGCCCTTCGGCGGGACAAAGTGCTGATCGAGGAAGAAGATATCCGAGAGGCCATGGAAAAGATCATGTTAGGGGAAAGATTGGATCGCAAACCTCTAGAAGAAGAGCGTCGGCGGGTTGCCTATCATGAGACAGGGCATGCCTTAGTTAGCGAGATTTTACGGGCGGGCTCTGTTTCATCATTGACAGTGACTCCCCGGGGCCAAGCTTTGGGGTATATGCGGCAGGCCCCTGAGGGTGATCGCTATCTTTATAGTAAAGAGCAATTGCTTGATCAAATTGCCATCGCTCTGGGCGGTGCAGTTCTAGAAGAAATGGTGTTTGGTAGTCGTAGCACGGGATCTAGAGGTGATTTTGAGCAAGCCGTTGAGGCCGCTGAGCAGCTCATCTATAGTGGCATGTCGGAGCTTGGGGTAGTGAGCAAGCAGCATGTCAGATCACAAGATATCGATGGTGAAGTGAGGTCGATTATTGGACATCAAGAAGCGCGTGTACGTGAGTTTCTAGGGGCTTACCAAGATGTGATTGAGCCCTTGGCAGAAGAACTCTTACGACAGGAAAAATTGTCTGGAACCCGCTTTAGAGAGTTAATGGCGAGTTAAGGCCTTACCCAGCTCCCTATGATCTGCATTACTCCCATGGTTGACTGTTAGCCTAGAGAATGTGATAATAGTAACAAACGAACTATGTTACTTGTCGATGGGTTTTTTCGACCCAACCTATGGGACGTTTAGATAGATTGATATAGCAGG
>JAAZMF010000191.1 GCA_012798955.1 Bacillota bacterium
CTCCAAAACAAAGGGGATGGGCACTTGCCCCTTAGGCCAGATAATCTCCTCAGCTACAATCACATAGCCATCTTCATCGATTTCCACAAGGGTAACAGTAACACTGCTTTCCGGTGGCAGTGCCATCCTCTCCCGGTAGGTTACCGTCCCCGTAATCTGCCCAAGCTCCATACCACTATTGCGATTATCTGCCAAAGTATAAGCACTTAGCAAAAGCACTAGTAGAGCCACTGCCAGCAGGCGGAAGCTCATGGTGCCATGTTTCCTAGTCATTTTATCACTCCTCCTGCCTAACTATATCGGAGGATTTCTGATACCGCAATACATGGTAGATGTTACTATTTCCCTACCATAGACCAATAACCCATACTAGCCTCAAAAAGCGTAGCTAAGCTCCACAGACACCATGGCTTGTGGCATTAGGTCACTCGGGCCAAAAAGGGTATCTGCTTTGCCTCTAAGAACCGAGCCTGCAAGTACAAGATCTACATTACCACTCAGGGTATTCTTGTACGACGGACTAAGCAGAAGGCTACCATCGTCGAGGTTTACCATAGTCACCAGATGAACAGAAGCAAAATCATCTAAAGGGTAGCTTAGGCTCCCGGTAAGTAGATCTAACCGATTATCATTGGGGTCCATCTTAAGAAGCTGCGTTCTGATGCTAGGTGCTAGACTATATAGGTCGATCCCCAAGTACTCTAGTTGCATAGTGATTTTGGTAAAATAATCGGGGTTGTAGCTATAGTCAGCACCCAAAAGGTAGCTCATATTGCTTTGCCTAGCTAAGCCTGAGTCAAAATACCGACCGAGTGCACCGTAGACACCTAGGTTGCCAATATCGCCTTTCACGGTAGCACCCAGCCGTTGTCGGGGAAAGAGTCCACTGAGTAGACCACCGGCAGAACCCATGGCCAAAGTGCCATCCCCCACGCCCCCACTACTAGCTGCCTCTTCTACATAGTTGATTGTTAAGTCATAGCCATTTACACCCCATCTACCCCGTGCCCCCCACTTTAGGGAGTCCCGATCAGTATCAAACCCTCTGGGAAATGAAAACACGAAATCCACACCGGAATTCCATGATGTAGGCACATATACTTCTAGAGCATCAGTATATTTGCTTGGGCTTTCTTCATCTAAAGCAACTGCTCCTAAGGTATAATCCACCGGGTTTAGAAGTGACCCAAAGGACCAAGAGATAGGCTGGCGCCCTAAAGTGACGTGGAAATGCTCGAACCTATGCTTGACATAAAGCTTTTTTGTGAAGTAGGAAGCTTCATGCTCCGCTAACAAACTTTGCACTGGTTGAGTAAGTAGAAATTCATACCGCACTTCACTACTACCTAGTGGTGGTAGGAAGAGCTCTAGATTCAGACTCTCTCGCAAGCTGCCATCAAACTTGCCATCATCCTGAAGCGTGCCAGTCCAGATGACATCCACCTCTCCACCAAGCTCCATGGCCAAGGTCAAAGGGGTACAAGTAAACACTACAAGCACCATTAACACCGCTAAGGATAGTTTCCGCATCCACTTATCAACTCCTTAACATGGTCCTGCCGATCCTGTTTGGTGCCAGGTCCATGGCCCTTCCCTTAGCGTAGGTTCTCTAGGGTGAATGTCGAGGCCGGGATATCAGGGTTAAACTCAATGGACTTCACTAAAAACTCAGTCCTCGTATCTTTGCGCAGTTTATCTTCCATAACCGATTCCGTCGGGTACCAGCGTTCTCCCATCTGCTCAACGCTTCGGGTATGCATCACCTTGAGTAACCGGCCACTGCGAGCATATAGCTCTTCCTTAAGGCCGACGAACCGTTCCTTGTCTATCCATGCCTTACGGCGATAATACGAGACCTGCTTACCCGGAACTGCCGTGCCCTCAAGGACATAGCATGGTCGCCCATCAAAGTCCTCTTCACCTAGGAGCTCAAAGTCGTATAAGTCAGTGAGTTTGTCTGATTCCATTACATCCTGGTAAGAGAAATCACTGCCCATCATACCTTGGCTGAGCATATGCCCGGATATTTTAATCAAATCTTCTGCATCGGGGAAAAACATCCAAAGGTCATCCCCCCGCTTCAGGAACTTCGTACCCCGATCCCGGGCGTTGGTAAAGATAGTTAAAGCGTTATCATCTTCCGCATAAGTTGTCATGGTCTTAGTCATACTGCGATTTCCACTTACGATCACCATCTCTGACTCGGCTATAACGGTCTTCATATATTCATTGGAATCTCTTTTTTGGATTATTTCCTCCGCTGTCATAGCACTTACTGTGGGTGCCATTACTAGCGAGATCCCTATAAGGCACACCCATAGCCTGATTAGCTGCCTCATTTTGATAAACCCCTTTCCTCTATACTCCCCGCATGGCTTCGGTAGGCTGTAGTTGAGCTGCCCTACGGGCAGGAATCATACATGCTAACGTAACAATCATTACACCCAATACAAAGGCAAAAACGGCATTGCCAAGGGAAGCTACTGGCCGAAGAATAGCATTGAACGCCATATCCTTACTTACCCCACTTAAGGCAGCCGTGTAATCTATCCCCACTTTCGCAAAGTGGTTTGTTAAGAAAAAGCCCAGCACCGCGCCGATGAGGCTACCAACTACACCCATAATGCCACCTTCAATTAGAAAAAGCCCTATGATGTCTTTACCTTCTAGACCCAGTGCCGCCATCATCCCGATCTCCCTAGTTCGCTCCTTGACAATCATAATCATGGTGTTAACCACTACAATGCTGGCTAACAGCACTAGGAACACGTACATCTGGTTATAGATGAGCTTCGCTACGTCCATGAATGGAATAAGCTCGTTGGTTTCCCTGTAACCGTAGGCGACATAATCCCCGCCCTGCTCGGCTAAGAGACTCTTTACAGTAGGCAATACATCATCGATAAGCTCTAGATCAGGTGTCACCAAAAGCAATTCTGTGGCCTGATCATCCATGTACAGTAGGCGCTGGGCCTCTTCAAGTGGCAAGTAGAAAACAACCTCATTGAGAAGTCTCATCCCGCTCTGCAACCTGCCTACAATAGTAAAGGTTGCTGCATTTAGGGAGTTGAACGCGGTATTGTAGGCAATAGTAACCTTATCCCCCACTTGGTGGTCTATCTTGTCTAGTAGATCGGTACCCATCATGATTTCTAGCTGGCCAGATCTAGGCATTGTACCTTCGACCAAATAATCGGAGATATCAGTAAAGGCGAGTTCTAGGCTTGGATCAACGCCCCAGCCACTCATAGTGATAAGCTCTTCACCGGTGCTTACCATGGCTCCAAACTTGAGCCTTGGTATCACCATGTCGACATTATCTATGGTTTGGAGATTAGTCATTATCTCTTGAAGATTATCCACTGGATAGTTTAGGGGAAGCAGTCGTGCCTCATCCAAGTACTCCTGACGGGCTATCTTGATATGCCCCGAGTCATAGTAAATGTGATCAGCAGCTATGCTGTCCACCATACCTAGAACATAGCCCCTTGCAAACACAACGATTAGAACAGAAAAGGCAATAGCCACAACTGAGACAGAGGTTCTGAGTCTATGTCTGAATAGATTTTTGAAAGCTATTTTTGCTAGAAACCCCATACTTTACCCCTCCCCCTAAAGGTGATAAATGGCCTCAATCGGATCCTTATCGGCTGCCCAATAAGCCGGTAGTATGCTAGCCAACAGTGATACAAGAGTGGCAAACAGGAAGCCCTGTACGAATGTGGCGAGATTCCAACTCCCATAGATCCTGCCCAAGACCGGTATACCCCAATCAGCCATATTCAAGTCAATCCACGCGGTAAAATCCACCCCTAAGCGAGCGAAGAACCCAACACCTATGGCACCAAGGAGTACACCCATAGCCCCACCAAGGATGCCTATCCCGGTAGATTCCATAACAAACACATACACAATCTCTTTTACTTCAAGACCCATAGCTTTCATCATACCGATCTCTTGCATCCGCTCCAGTGCTGCCAAGATGACGTTGTTGATGATGGCAATCGCTGCGATGAGTAAGATAATTCCCAGCATGAGCTTGATCGCGGCGTTCTTGGCGTCAGCCACTGATACAGCCTCTAGCTCATACCAAGGATAGACCCTGGTAACATCGTTGATTTTTAGAAGGCGGGTTTCCAGCTCTTGGCCAGCCCTACCAGCGAGGTTCTTATCTTCTAGCCTGATGACTATCCGGCTGACTGCATCACCCACATCTAAAGCTTGTTGCACTATGTCGAGGGGCAAGTAAACGATGTTACTGTTTACATTGGGGTTAGGGGTGTGGATGAAGCCGGCAATCTCTGCCTCGATTGTGTTGAAGGTTTCGTTTTTATCTTTGACCAGTAGAGTGATATAGTCACCGGCCTCTAGCTTAAGCAGATCAGCTAGACGCTTACCCATAACGGCTCGGTACTCTCCTAAAGTGAACATCTCACCTTCAACGTACTTATCA
>JAAZMF010000192.1 GCA_012798955.1 Bacillota bacterium
CACACAGAATGCTGGTTGATCCCATAGCATCTGACAGCGATTCCCTTTTCTCGGATCCCCATTGCACCTGTTTGCACATTGCATAGGATTTGGCAGTGAAACCGTCGAATTACCTTCTATAGAGGAACTATGACACCAAGGACCATATAGCTGTTTTGACAAATGTCATTGTTGGAGGCTGAATGGCGGCACTAACCAATGCCATAAGCCCTAGAAGGAGCATTTACGTGACTAAAGAGCAGGATCTCTTCGTCGGTATAGATGGGGGTCAGAGCGGGACGAGATGCATGGTCATAGATAGCCATGGCAATATCCTGGGCATTGGAGAAGCAAGTAAGATCGACTTTGTGCTAGCCCCCGGAGGCAAGGAAAAGCTTGCCATCACTCTATCCCAAGTGTTGGAAAGCGCCCTACCTAGTGGGCCACGGGATTTTTGCTCTGTTTTTCTGGGGCTATCTGGTGTTGTAGCCGGCGGGCCCCTTGAACAAGCAGTTCGAGAGGTATGCCAAAGCGTATTTACCACCAAAGACCTCAATATTGATAATGACGGTTATATCGCTTGGGCCGGTGCCCTAGAATGCAAACCTGGTATTGTGATGATAGCCGGTAGTGGCTCCATCGCCTTGGGCGTAAATCACAATCGAAAAGTGGCTAGAGCCGGTGGATGGGGCTACCTATTTGGTGATGAAGGTGGCGGATTTGGGATTGCCAGAGATGCCCTAAAGATGACACTACATAGCATAGATGTTAACCAACCTATAGAATCCTTCGTATCTGCTTTCGAGGAAGAGTTCCCCGAGATCCCCATTCAACTACTAAGTAAAGCCTTTTACGCCGGTGATATTGACCGGCCCCGGGTAGCTAGAGTCACCAGAAAGCTCGCCGTTCTAGCTTCACAAGGTGACCGCCCGGCTTTGGAACTCTTTCGAAGCTCCGCCCGAATGCTGGCCTGCAAAATCCTTGGCACTGCCCGCAAACTTGACTGGCCCTCCAGCACAATTCCCTGGTCACCTGTAGGAGGGGTGTTTAACAGCGGTAGTGTAATCCTAACTCCTATACAAGAATACCTAGAGCTACTGGATGGCAAAGGGGAATACCAGATGATACCCCCGGCATTACCCCCTGTGGCAGGCGCCGCCCTCCTCGCACTTGATATTCACCTAGGGGGCACCGGTATAGCCCCAGACTTGGTAGACCAATTGAGAGCCGAAGTAGCCGCCCGATCGAAGTAGCTACGCTGCTACCCATGGGCATTCCCCGTCACGACTAGGCAAAGGGCGTCCCGTCGCATGTCCCGTTGCCATGTAACTAGACCACCAATTGCTAGCCCGCCTTCCCCGGCAAGAGCCTTCATAGGCTTGCCATGAAGTCGCCTCGCCCGAGGCGTTCGCAACACTTATCCATACAAATCATGCTCCCTGCATAGTCGCTGCCTAGACCTCTACTGCTTCAGCCCCGACAATGCCATCCCTTGAATGAATTGCTTCTGAAGCACGAGGAAGACCAGTAAAACCGGTGCAGTTGATGCCAAGGACACCGCCATGAGATGGGGATAGTTTGTTGAATATGTGCTTTCAAAGGAAGCAATACCCAAGGGAAGTGTCATCATGTTATCTTGAGTGATCACGAGTAACGGCCATAGGAAGTTGTTCCAATTATGCATGAAGATAAAAATCACTAAAGCAGAGACCGCCGGCTTAACCAAGGGCAAGATGATCTGGCGAAATATCCGCCATTCCCCACAACCATCGATTCTAGCGGCCTCCATCAATTCACTGGGGATAGTCTGGAAGTATTGCCTCATAAGGAAGATACCAAAGGCACTAGTAGCTGATGGTATGATAAGTCCTGCATAGCTATTTAACCATCCTAAGTATTTCACTAGCACAAAAAGGGGTATGACAATCACTTGGATGGGCACCATCAATGTCGCCAAGACCGATAGAAACATCCAATCTCGCCCAATGTAATCGAATTTGGCAAAGCTATACCCTGCCATTGTGCAGGTGATCACGTTAAGGAAAGTAATGGTAGTGGCAACCACTGTGCTATTTAGAAAATAGCGGGCAATGGGACGTTGTTTGAATGGAATCACATAATTTTCCCAAAGAATAGGATCCGGTATCCATTTCATAGGGATGGAGAAAACCTGATGATTTTGCTTTAGTGAAGTCGATATTGCATAGAAAAAGGGCAACGCGATCACGATGGCGCCTAAACCAAGCAGGCAATATAGTAGCACATCTACGGTTCGTTTTCTCAAATCACGGCACCACCTTTATTAGTAATCGTTGAGCCCAAGCCATTGACGCTGCCAAAAGGCGGCTCCCAACAGCATGACAAAGAGCATCATAGAAATAGCCGAAGCTTTACCCATACGCATAAAGTTAAAACCCGTCTCATAAATCAACAAAGCTAACACCCGAGTAGCGCCAGAAGGGCCCCCACCGGTCATCACATACTGTGCCGTAAATTCCTGTAGGCCAGTTAGGATAGACATAGTGACTACAAAAACTGTAATTGGCCTAATCAATGGTAAGGTAATATCTCTAAAGGTCTGCCAGCTATTGGCCCCATCAATATGGGCAGCCTCTTTGATCTCTGTGGGAATCCCCTGCAGACCTGCAAGATAGATCACCATATAGTATCCAAATACCTTCCAGATCGACATGATGGCCAGAGCCCAGGGAGCATATGCTGAGCCAGTGAGCCAAGTGATCGGGCCAATACCTATATAGGAAAGCAACTCATTAAGTAGCCCTCGGTAGTTAAAAAGTAATTTCCAGATAACTGATACAACTACCATGGACATCACAACAGGCGTAAAGTACAAGCTCCGAAAAAGGCCCCTAAGCTTAAAATCCCTATTTAGCGCAATGGCCAAGAGCAAAGCCAATATGATAGCTGGCACATAAGTGGCTACTAGGTAAAATAACGTTGCCCGCACAGACTGCCAGAATAACGAGTCTCCGATGAGGGCTTTGTAATTGCCAAGCCCGAGGAACTTGGGCTTCACCAACATATTGTAATCAAAAAAGCTCAAATAAAAAGTTCGAACAATGGGGTAAACCGCAAATAGCAGAAACAAGGCCATGGCAGGCAGTGCAAAGAGAAAACCTGCCCAAGCTTCTCTTCTTTTAAATGAGGGCCGTCTGTTTTTCGATAACACTTTAGCTCCTCCAAGGGGTTGAGTAGGCTGATTACCACACCCAAGAGATGGGCGCATAGGTGATCAGCCTACCCGACATAGTTTTCGAGGTCTACTTAAAGATAGCGTCTATCTCTTGCTTAGCTTGATCTAGTGATACTTGGGGATCAACGCCATTCATAATCGATCTTTCAATGGCCATCCGTACGATACTAGAGATCTCAGACCACTGGGCGGTCCGATCGCCAAACCAAGCATAGTTCATATCATTTAGCCAAACATCAAGGAACGGAAATCCTTGAGCCTCGACTGAGTCTGACCAGCCCTTGCGGGGTTGTACAAAGCTAACATCGTTAAGCCAGCGCTCAGGATGGGAAGCTAGGAAATCGACAAATTTCCAGGCCGCCTCGGCATGCTCTGTGTCCTTGTTTACCATCCAGTAGTAAGCCCAGGCAAGGCTCACCGGCTTATCTGGGTTCATCTGTGGAAGTGGGACGATTACGGAATCCTGCCAGACAGGAGTCTCCTCCAAGAGTCCAATACTCCACGGGAACGCTAGTGACATAGAGACTGTTTCCTGGATATAGTCAGTCATGATATTCGTGGAATCCATAGCACTAAGCTGAGGTCCGGCGATCTTCTTGTCGTAAACAAGATCATACCAGAATTTAAGTGCCTCGACGCCAACCCCGTTGTTGACTACGGCTTCAGTCTGGACAGCGTTCAAGTACGAACCACCAAGCTGGCCTAATAGCATACCATAGTCGACCCAGTAGAAGTTCGGCACATAGAAAAAGTCAAAGCCGCGTCTTTGGATTTGGTTGCCACGGCGGACAGTCAACTTCTCACCGTACTCCAATACCTCATCCCATGTCTTCGGTGCTTTAGTGGGATCTAGCCCCGCCGCCTCCATATGTGCCTTATTCATAACTAGACTCGTGATATTAAACTCA
This sequence comes from Bacillota bacterium, assembly GCA_012798955.1. Taxonomy (GTDB): domain Bacteria; phylum Bacillota; class Limnochordia; order DTU087; family DTU087; genus JAAZMF01. Next base: position 4,102 of record JAAZMF010000192.1, read on the forward strand.
CTGGGGATTCCATAGATTACATCCCCGTATTTAGCTCCATCAAAGGCCCCCGATAGCCAAGCATCCTCAAGTTCCCCTTGACTGGTAAAGCCAAAGGCTTCAGGCATAACCGGTGCGACTACACCAGATTCTAGATATGCAGGGATCTGAGAGCTACTCATGTTCATCACATCAGGACCTGTACCAGTCCCCATGGAAGTGAGCACCTTAGCGAAGAAATGGTTGTTAGGTATGACTGTATATTCCACTTTTATATCGGGATTCAAGGCTTCAAACTCTTTGATCAACTCATAGTTCAGATCTACCATGGGTGGATGGGTATGGGTCCAGTATGTGATTGTCGTCTGAGCAAACCCCATCGAGGAAAATACCAAAAGACAGAGCAAAGTCATGGAAACCAAACGTAGCTTGCCTTTCATTGTACAGCCTCCTTTGGATCTTTAGAGTGCCAAACTGATTGGGCAACCAAATCTCTCTACATGCCTACCCAATACCACCCCCCTAGCTATTCTGCTTGTGTAGTCCTCTGCTAATGTGATCTATGAAATAGTGTGTAATGCGATCTGGCATGGTAATCATCGTACCTACCACAACCGATATCGCTCCATACTCTAATGCTCTTACCACCTGCTCCGGAGTATGATACCTACCCTCTGCGACAACAGGTATACCTTTTGATGCTATCTCTCTTACCAGCTCCAGATCCGGCCCCACAAGCTGCCTACTATGGGGAGTATATCCCGATAGAGTGGTTGCCACCATATCTGCTCCTAGCTCCATAGCCTCTTCGGCTTCCCCTAAAGTGGAAATATCGGCAATAACCCCAAGACCAAATCCATGAATCCCATCAATCAAAGGTTCTAGCGCTGTACAATCACCGGTTCTGGGATTTGTGGCCTGGAGGGCGATGATACTGGCCCCGGCTTCATATAGGCATCGGGCATGCTCTAGTTTAGGAGTGATATAGATAGCATCCCGATGGGAGGTCTTTTGAATTCCGATGATGGGCAAATCCGAGTCCCGCCGAACGGCCTCTATGTCATTGACCCCATTCACCCGTAAGCCCGCCGCCCCGGCTAATTCCACTGATTTCGCGATTGCACTAATAATCTTGGAATCATCAAGCGGAGTTCCCGGCAATGCTTGACATGATACGATGAGCTTATCTTGCACCCTCTCGATAAAATCCTTGACGTCCATTTTGAACCATCACCCTCTAAGGTTTCTCAATTGTGAAGCTCTGTCGGAGATCAATCGTTGGTTACGACTAAACTGCTCTAAGATCTCTTCCTTGCGATCCATAGCTATACCAAGCGTAAGCAAGTCAACCATGGCTAACTGACACAAACGGGTGATCATAGACCCGCTTTTGAGGGGGGCCTCGTTGGATACTATAGTGAGTGCTACATCAGCGAGTTCCGCTAAAGCGGAGCGGGGATTCCCCACTATGGCTATGATCTTTGCTCCATTACCCTTGGCAACAGCTACAGACTCCAATACGTCCCTTGTAAAACCTGAAAACGATATCCCCAGTACACTATCGCTAGGGCCAAGACCGTTTGCAAAGGAGATCTGTTGATGGGGATCGACAAAAGCCCAGGCGTTAACATTGATCCTCAGGAACTTTTGCTGAGCGTCCTCTGCCACATATCCCGAGGCACCAGAACCAAAACACGCCACTTTGGATGATGTCTTTATGGACTCAACAGCCTTCTCCAAATCATCTATGTTAAGCAGGTTCAAAGTATCGCTAAAAGACTGGATGCAGCTATGAATAAAAACCCCAGCAATATCCTGAAGGGAATCTCCCGGCTGCAGATCTTCGTATAAATTGGTCTTCGGATGGGGCAGTTGCGTGGCAATGGCCATCTTCAGCTCCCCATAGCCTCGATACCCTAAGGCTTTGGCCATGCGAATAACCGTAGTCTCACTACATTGACCTATCCTTGCTAGATCGGTAATAGCCATAGTTGTAATGCTACGGGGATCTTGCAGAATCAAATCCGCAATCCGCCGTTCAGCTGGACGCAGAGAGTCCTTAACAACCCTCAGCCGTGCCAAAGCTTCTTGAAACCCGACATCGACATTTGCGTGCATGGGCGGCCTCCTTGACTCCCTAACTTGCTGTATTCATCACATCTACAACGTCTATCCCATTGGCCGTGGATGAAATGTGCCTTTTTGTCGCCACTTATGTATATAAGATTCATTCGGTAGTCCTAAAGATAATCCTGCCTCCCTGCAACAATTTCTTCACAACTTGCATCAGTGGCGTCCTTGTCCATGGATTGTCTTCCCGCTAGTTA
>JAAZMF010000193.1 GCA_012798955.1 Bacillota bacterium
AATTAGGCGCCATACTCTCAATATTGAGCCCTATGGCTACCCGGCCCTTTGGATCATCGGGGATATGCTCTTTACGCACCACCCGGGCTATCACCGCTCCGCTGACTTCCGGCAAATGAATGTCAATAGTTAGCTCACTGCCAAGACGTAAATCGGGGTCATCATCTACCCATGCAAGCAGACCACAGCCACTTAAGTTCTTGATCAGACCCCGCTGGGCAGGGGTGGCCAGCTCTCCTTCGTTACGGTCGGGAGCGAGAATGGCATAATCCATATTTAGCAGTACATCTAGACGAAAATATGCCCGCCGATTTGCCCCAGACAACTCCTGGGGCCATCCCACCACCAAGTAAGGTATCCGCCCCTCCCGCCTACTGAGGACAGTAGTAGGAAAGGCAAAAAGGCTGTCTTGGTAAGGGACCACTACCTTGATCTCAGCTCCTATACGAATTGGCTCCACCACGCCACCCCGCAAAGGTGCCGCCAGCACAATGCCCCCTTCGGTCAGGGACTCAATCCGGCTAGGATAGTTCTCCCGCTCTCCCCTCACCTCGGCTTCTATCTCTACCCGTTCATTGATCCTAATGACCTCCTGGATCATCCTTGACCACCCCCTAGGATGTTTCCTTTGACACCGTCACTAACCAATTCCATCCCTATTTAACTCTCAAAGAGAGCCCCTGTCGGCATCTTGTCCTACTACTAAATCATCACTTGTATACTTATATCCCTAGGCCCTTAGTTCCTTCTCCCTAGGCCAAGCTCTGGCAGAAACAGGAATCTCTTCAATCATCTTGCACCGAAGCCCCATGTCCACACGACTTCAGTAGTCCTCGGTGATAGGCAGTACTATTGATTTCTTTGAGGTTCTCTATAGCCCACAGGAGGTCTTTCGTACTACTAGCCGCCATGAACCAAACCTGCCCCTGGGGATGTTCGCTAGTTCTGCCACTGCGCCCCGCCATCTGGATCAAAGTGCGGGCATCAAACAAACCATCATGGGCATAAAGCACGAATACATCGGCCTTACTCACAGTGATGCCCCGCTCCAAGACACTAGTTGCCACCATAATCGCCGGTGCATGGTGTTGTAGAGCTAGGCGCTTCTCATCGGCCTTCTTGTCTCCAGAATAGGTACCCCAGATGGGAACCCTCGGTAGATCTAGCCCAGCCCCTGAGCCATAGCCCCGCATCTTGCTTGCGATTACATCCACCAGAATCGACACTAACCAAATGCGGGGCACAAAGATAAATATGCGGCTACCGGCTGTCAAGCTATCCTTGAGTCGGCTCCAAAACTCCTTGGGCAAAGTGACTATGCTATCTGAGGTGCTAGGTATAAAGGCAGACACCTTGCCATCCCTGCCCAAAGGGCGGTCAGGTAGTTGAAAACCTCTGTCTAAGACTAGCTGTGGAATAGGTACAGGGTAGCCATGATGCCGGGCAGGTACGGTGATTAGCTTGACTAGATTGCGCCGGGTAGCAGCCAGCATGGCCGGCGCAGGTGTAGCTGTCATATATATCTTAAGGCCTCCTGGTCTAACGCTCCTTTGAAAGGCATGATATAACATTGCAGAGCCGGCATAGGGGTAAGCATCTGCTTCATCCAAAATGGCTAGATCAAAACAATGGGAGAAACGCAATAGCTGATGGGTGGTAGCCATGACTAGGGATCCCATGCGCTCTGGTGCTGAAACACCCCCATAGAGCTCATCGATGGGCACCTGGGGAAAGGCGGCCCGGGCTCGCTGGGCCAGTTCCCGAACCACATCCCGCCGAGGAATAGCAAATACAACCCGAAGCCCCTCTTGCAGTGCAAGCTCCACCGCTTTGAAGGCAATCTCTGTCTTCCCTGCTCCACAAACAGCCCAAACTAGGCATTCGGGCCCCCGCCTACCCCTGTCTGCACTCTTCCCCTTGCCCCAGGATACACCACACCCCTCTGCCTCCGCCCCTAAGCGTCCCCGCTTCCGTCCTTCACAGGTTCCACTATCGCCACTATCCCAGTTATCCCCTCCCATCGCAAGGTAATCATCTAGCCACCCCTGCACATACTGGCACAAATCATCAGCAGCAGAAGCCTGGGCCAAGGTCAATTCAAAGGGGAACATGGCCTTAATCCCCGGAAACGCTTGCCTTGCCCCAGGAGCACTTCTATTTCCCATATGCCCCCCATAGAGTTCTCGGCAACTGCGCATCTCCCCTAGATTCCGGCAACTGGGACAAACACGGCAATCACTGCGTCCGCAAAGAGGACAGTCAAATACTTCTAGACCCTGGCTTTCCCCGCACCGATTACATACACCATAACCCTGTAATGGAGAGGCAATCCCCGCCTGAATATGTATTCGTTTATCAAGGGCGAGGACTTGTAGAATATCCCTAAGTGGATAGGGACTATGCTTGGTGATCTGGTGGGCGGCTGATTGGATTTCATCATATGTAAGGAGTCTACCTTGGAGTATCTCAGCCACAGGATCGAGAAAATCTTGGGGGATAGGAGTTACTGGGATATTGGCAAGATCAAATGGGGTCACCACTAGTCGTTGACCACGACCTACATTCCGCCGACGTAGCTCCCCTAGAGTAACTTGACGCCACGACTTCAGCCACTGGGTGCCCCTGGCGACCAAGGGCCACCGCCAGAAGCCCCTAGTCGGGGATCCTCCATGGCAAGCCGCCACAGCAGCCACAGCCATATCAATACGCAAAGGAATATCAGCGACAAAAATGCGGGCACACCCATGGGAGGCCAAATGTACACCATCTACAAAGGGGTCATGGGTAAAGCCATAGTGAGGTGCATCAAAACACCAAGCAGTATATAAATAGTATGCTACCAATTTCTGGCCGATGGGTCTTGCCACTATATACTACGAACCGGGCAGGATCTCCTACCTCTAGGCCCATCACCTTAAGCCTTGAGAGTTAGGCCTCCTAGCAAAGCCTCAGTCCCTCTAGTCAAAGCCGCTATTGTGCCGCCATTTTCTGTTTAAGGGGCAATCATCTAGTAGCTCAAAGAACAATCAACTGGCAGTTGAGGCAGTTGATTAGACCTCTGACAAGCGTTCTACCAAACCGGTATACCGCTCTCTACCTCGCTCTTGGCGGACATATACAGCTAAGGCCCGTTTCTCGCCCACTAGGACAACAAGTTGCTTAGCTCTAGTAATAGCTGTATATAGAAGATTTCGGTTCATCAAACTAGGCAAAGTCCACACCAAGGGCATGACCACAATAGGGTATTCACTTCCCTGGCTTTTGTGGACAGAGATAGCATAGGATAGCTCCAGTTGTTCCCAATCACTCCTCTGATACGATATATAGCGGGTATCCTCTGCATCACTAAATTCCACCACAAGTGACTGATTCTCCGCATCCAGGGATATAATCCGCCCCATATCTCCGTTAAATACCTTTTTGTCGTAATCGTTTTCCGTTTGCATCACCTTATCCCCCACCCGAAATACACCATCCTTAAAGTCCACTTGCTCTTTGCCTCGGCCTGGGGGGTTAAGTGCTGCCTGCAAATGGTGATTAAGTATGCCGGTCCCCACCTTGGTACGGCGAATAGGTGATAACACTTGGATATCTTCCAGGGGATCAACTCCATAGTGGGCCGGTAGCCGATCCGCGACCAATTTCACCACCAGAGATAACACCTGCTCGGAATCTTTCTCTTCAATCACAAAAAAGTCTCCATCACCCTGATTTAGATATGGGAATTCGCCGTGATTAATCCTGTGGGCATTAGTCACAATCAGACTGCTTTGGGCTTGGCGAAATACCTCAGTAAGGCGAACCGTAGGTACAGTACCCGCCTCTAACATATCACCTAAAGGCTGACCTGGCCCAACTGGTGGCAGTTGATCATTATCTCCCACCAAAACCAAGCGGGTTCCCGGTGAGATGGCCATCAACAAATGGTGAAAAAGCCGTAAATCCACCATGGAGACTTCATCTACTATGATCACATCAGTTTTCAGGGGGTTGTCTTCATTTCTTCGGAAATGAAGACCCACATCTGCTTCATAGCCAAATTCCAAGAGACGATGGATGGTTTGGGCAGGACGCCCGGTGCTTTCTGCCAAACGTTTAGCCGCCCGCCCAGTAGGTGAAGCCAAAAGGGTCTTCCAACCCCAGGTGGCGTACATTTCCAAGATGACTCGAACAATAGTAGTCTTGCCTGTCCCGGGCCCCCCGGTGATGACAAGCAGCGGGTTTTGGCAGGCCGCGATTACAGCTTCCCTTTGCTGCAGAGCTAACTCTATGCCAATTTGCTCTTCCACTTCCTGAAGGCGGATTACAAGATCCTCATAAAATAAATCCTGCAAATCAATCTGCTCCGGCCACCCTCGCAGACGGTTGGCCACCGCGATTTCCATAGCCTGCATTACAGGTAAATACACTACCTCTTGGCCACTTATATGGTCTAAATGCACTACTCCTTCCTTGAGCAAGGTGTCAAGCTCGGTGGCAATCCTATCCTCAGATACTGCCAAGATCTCCCTAGCCTGTTCCGCCAAGAAACTGCGGGGTAAACAAACATGGCCCTCTTCTAGACTTTGCTCCAAGGTATACTTGATCCCAGCCCGGATGCGCTCCGGAGCCTCAGGGGTTATGCCAAGATTGCCAGCAATGCCATCGGCAATGCGAAAACCAAT
>JAAZMF010000194.1 GCA_012798955.1 Bacillota bacterium
GAATCAGATCAGCACTACGAGCTATCACTTCTACCCCCTTATATGCAGCGTAGGAAGAAGCGATCACCATGAGGGATATGACGAATATTAATGGTGTGCTTGGTAAGAAACCAGTGACCAGAACTTCGCCATACACTCTGACATCTACGGCCGCGATGAAGAGAAAAACCCACAAGTAAACTAGGCTAATAGCTTTACCCAAAACATTTCCTAGCAAAGCTTGTCCATATTCCACAACTGTCTGATCAGGGAATCTAGAGCCGAGGCCACCTATGAACAAGGCGATGAGCGCAGAGCCGACCACAGTAACAAGTCCTGCAGCCCATGCATCTTGCATTGCACCCCCCATGGTTACTATGGGCAAAAAGGCCACACCGATATTGGCTCGCATCATGAATAAGATAAAAAATAATTGTCGCCCTGCTATCTGACCACCTTCTCTAGACATGACAACCCTCCATGGCAACTCCAAGCCTATCGACATAAGGATATACAAATACCCCGGTGGCTCACATGGCAGATCTACAGGCCATTAGGCCATATAAATCAATCGGATGGCTCCTCGGATTTGGGTGGTCTAGGCTTTTGACCCATATCCTGTCTTTTGGGCTCCCTGCCACCGGGGCGATAAATCATGGCCCACCAAGGCACCCTCACGATACTATCTTTCAGTTCATCAGTAACCAAGGGCGCAATGGGCGCTAGGAAAGGCTCGCCAAAGGAGCGCAGTCCCGCAAGGTGAGTGATAGCGACCAGGAGCCCAAACTGAAGACCAAATAGGCCAAGAATAGAGGCCAATACAGCAAAACCAAACCTCAAAAGGCGTGCGGCGATGGCTGCCGAGTAAGTCGGCGCCGAAAAAGAGGAGATCGCAGTCAATGCCACGATGATCACCACTGCGGGGGAAACTAGCCCCGCGGAAATGGCAGCATCGCCTAGAATTAGCGCACCCACTATACTTACTGCAGAGCCGATAGCCCTAGGTAGGCGCACACCTGCCTCCCGCAGTATTTCAAACAAAAACTCCATCATCAAAATCTCTGCCACCACCGGAAACGGTATACCTTCTCGGGAAGCACTGATTCTAAGTAACAAAGCGGTGGGCAAGAGCTCAATATGGAAATTCACAATGGCTACATAAGTGCCCGGCAAAATTATCGCTCCAATATAGGCGACAATCCGAATGAGCCGAATAAAGGAACCAAAGGTGGCCCGTTCGTAGTAATCATCTGGAGCCTGTAGCATAGCGTTAAGGGTAGCAGGCACGACGATAACCTCGGGAGTATTCTCCACAAGAATCGCCACTTTGCCCTCTAGCATATCCGCGGCTACCCGATCTGGCCGTTGGGTATTTAGCACTAGGGGAAAAAGAGTAAAGGGTGTATCTTCAATGAAATCTTCTAGATACCCACTCCCTAGTATACTATCAGTATCAATCCGTTCCAGGCGACTGCGGACCTCTTCCACAAGCCCCTCCCGGGCTAGACCCTTAATATACATGTAAACTACATCAGTTTGCGTCAATCTTCCGATAGTCAGCTTCTCTGCCCGCAGATGGGGGCTTCTTATGCGACGTCTGACAAGACTGACATTGACGGCAAGGCTCTCGACAAAGCCATCCCTTGGGCCTCGAATCACCGGCTCTGATGAAGATTCTTCCACAGCCCGGGAATACCAGCCTTTGGATTCGATAACTAGAGCCCCTTCAAATCCATCGATCAGAAGACCTGTGTCACCCATGGAGACGTCCTCCCAAAAAGCGGGAAAACTATCTACATGGCGAAAGCCCTTTTCAGGAATCAAGATACTGCGCAGGGCGGTATCAAAGGGCTTGATCTCACCGCCTTCCCTTTCTATAGCAAAAGTACCCATAGTCAAACGATCAAGAATACGCTCGACTACATTTGGATCAACGAGACTATCTAGATAGACTATCGCCGCCTTAATCCGGTCCCGGCTTATAAGTATCTCCCGGAAACCTATATCGAAATTGCCTCCCACAATCTCCTTGATATTACGTAAGTTAGTGGCCAAATCGGCGCCAAGTCCTACAGCATCTGTCGCTTCTGTACGTTCACTAATAGTCATACTATCGTCTGTAATACCACGGGAGCTAGCCCTCCCTGCCTTACCAAATCGCGACTGCAAACGCCTTAGCCAATACGCCAATGGAAAAGCCCCCTCTCATCCAGTATTCCCGGTAGATAAAGGGGGCTATGCGCCACATATGGTAAATCAATGAACCCTAACTATCGGCAAGAAAACGCCAAAGCTCATCCTCACGGGGTTCAGTAAGCACCTCTCGTTTCCCATCTGGCAAAACTATTTCCATACTACCTGTAAGGCTATCAGTCACTTGCCCCACTCGATAAGCGGCAACACCTACTTCAGCAACTTTTTCCCGTATGGGAACGTAGCTAGGCGCAGCAACAAGCAAGCTCCCAGAAGATATCAGCCTATAGGGATCGATCCCCAAGGCATCACAGATGGCTCGGGTTTCCGGCAGGATAGGTACATCTATCAAATTGACTTCGCATCCCACAGGGCCAGCCGACAGAACCTCCCAAAGGGCTCCATAAAAACCGCCTTCGGTAATATCATGCATAGCTGTGGCCCCGGCTTTAGCCGCGGCCAAGGCTTCGGGTACAACGCTAATCTGATCTAGAAAATGGCTTGCAGATTCTAGGAGCTCCGGATCTACTAGGCCCTGTAAGCGTTGGCGGTGATCAGAAGCTAGAATCCCTGTTCCCTCAAAACCCACACCCTTTGTCACATATAGGATATCCCCGGGGCTAGCACCATGGGAGGTGACATACTGCTTCCGAGGGGCTCGCCCTAGAGCAGTCGTAATCACCAATGGACCCCTTGCCTGAGAAGTAATCTCTGTGTGACCACCTAAAATCTCAATGCCCAGCTCAGCACAGGCGGCATCCATATCTGCCATAAGCTCAGCGATGAATTCATCTGTAGTCCCTTCCGGCAAGAGTAAGGCCACCTGAATTCCTACAGGTTCTGCCCCATTTGCGGCAATATCATTGCAAGCTACATGGACTGCTAACCACCCTAGACGCCGTGTGGCACCTGTGATGGGGTCAGTGGAAATCACACATACCTCATCACCAAAATCGATTACCGCTGAGTCTTCCCCAAGTCCTGGACGCAACAATATATCGCTACGACGTTGATGCAGTCGATCAAAGACAAGCCCTTTCAGCTTTTGTGGAGACAACTTCCCTGCTTTCACTGCCCTATCCACATCTCCTCTAGAGGGGTAAAGGGTAATCCCAATGCTTCAGCAATAGCCCGGTATACAACATTCCCTGCAATCGCGTTGACACCCTTAGCCAAGGCTTCATTATCCAAGACGGCCCGTCTAACCCCTTTTTCTGCGATCTCTATGATGTATGGCAATGTGGCATTAGTCAGAGCAAATGTAGAGGTGCGAGGCACAGCCGCGGCTACATTACCTACCGAGTAGTGAAGTACATCGTATTTGACATAGACAGGATCACTGTGGGTAGTCCGCCGATCTACCGTTTCCACACAACCTCCCTGATCAACATCTATGTCCACGATGACGCTGCCCGGTTTCATGGCCATGACCATCTCTTCTGTAACCAGCAAAGGAGACCGTGAACCGGGGATGAGTACTGCACCAATCAGCAGATCGGCATAGCCTACGGCCCGCTCAATATTATAGCGGTTAGACATCACCAGAGTCACATTGCCATGGAAAATATCACTTAGATAACGCAACCTTTCAGGGTCTTTCTCCACAATTGTCACATGGGCGCCCATACCCAAGGCAATTCTGGCTGCATTACTGCCCACCATTCCTCCACCTAAGATCACAACTTCGGCCGCGGGCACCCCTGGCACTCCACCAAGAAGCACTCCCCGTCCTCCATGGATTTTCTCCAAGTACTTCGCCCCAACCTGTACAGCCATGCGTCCCGCAACTTCACTCATAGGCTTTAGCAGAGGCAAAGAACCATTAGCTAGTTGTATAGTTTCATAGGCGATGGCAGTAACTTGCCTCTCTAATAGAGCCCTAGTCAACTCAGGCTCTGCCACCAAGTGTAAGTACGTACATAAGATGTGACCCAATCGCAAATATCCGTATTCACAGGGTAAAGGCTCTTTCACCTTGAGAATCATCTCAACTGCGCCATACAGGTCGGCCGCAGTTGCCACCAACTCAGCACCGGCAATCTCATACTCTTCATCGAGAATACCGCTACCTCTACCTGCACCACTTTCCACAATCACCTGATGGCCCAACCCGGTAAGTTCCTCGGCCCCAGCCGGTGTCAAAGCCACTCGATTTTCATTATCCTTGATCTCTTTAGGTACGCCGATGATCATGATTGGCCCTACCCCCCCATCCCTCAAAGTCAAAACACCTTATTCATCGATTAAAATATCTCCTAAGCCAACGCTTTAGAGCACACAAGTATCAGGCTACTCCACCCGGTAGACCTGTAAAAGGTTAGTAGAACCAGGGACATCGGTCATCACACCTGCCGAAATAGCCACAACATCTCCACGGCACACTAACCCGGTGTGTAATGCGGCATCAATAGATACATCGAGCATATCATCGATATCATGGGTTTCAGGCACTAGAATCGGGCATACTCCCCACACTAAGGCCAGTTGGCGTACAACATTTTCATGGGGTGTCATTGCCAGAATTGGAACTTGGGGCCTATAGCGGGAAACCATTCGTGCAGTAGCTCCCGACTGAGTTGCACAAATAATTGCAGTAGCCCCCACATCCTTTGCGGTCTGCCAAGTTGCATAACTGATGGCCTCGGCAATAGAATGATCTCCATTAAATTGCTCCGTTTCAGTGATCTGGTACCCAGACAAAGCACGCTCTGCGCGCTGTCCTATCCTACTCATCATGGCCACAGATTGTACTGGGTATCTACCAACTGCAGTCTCTCCAGATAACATGACGGCATCGGTTCCGTCTAGAATTGCCGATGCCACATCGGTAACTTCGGCCCTAGTGGGACGGGCATTGCGGACCATGGAATCCAACATCTGGGTGGCTGTAATCACCGGTTTGCCAGCCACATTGCACTTATGGATAATCATCTTCTGTATGAAGGGGACTTCCTCTGGTTGCATCTCGACACCCATATCGCCCCGTGCTACCATTATACCATCGGCGGCGGCAATGATCTCATCGATATTAGCAACGCCTTCATGACTTTCAATCTTTGCGATAATGGGAATATCGGCTCCCGCGCCCCTAATAATCTCTCGCACTGTTTCTATGCCTTCAGCAGATCGTACAAAGGAGGCGGCAATCATATCTACCCCTTGCTCAATGCCAAAATGAATATCACGAATGTCAGCATCTGTGACAGGAGGCAAATCCACTGTCACCCCCGGCAAACTTAGACCTTTGCGAGAGCTAAGCTCTCCTCCGACTAGAACCTGACAATGTACTTCGTTGCCTTCAACTTTGCGCACCTGCAATTCCAGTAAGCCATCATCTAGATAAATAACATTGCCTGGGCCCACATCTTGTGGAAGGCGATTATAGCCTACATGTGCTTTCTCGGAGCTGCCTTCACACTCTTCGGTAGTAAGGACAAAGGAATCCCCATTTTCCAGCATCACCTTGCCAGGCATATTGCCGATGCGGATTTTCGGCCCCTGAATATCTTGCATGATAGCTAATGTCTTCCCTTTTTCCTTGGCCACATCCCGTAACCGACCCAACCGAAGTAACTGCTCATCATATGTTCCGTGGGAAAAGTTTAGCCTTGCAACGTTCATCCCTGCATCCAATAGCCCCGCGATAATATGGTATTCCTCACTGGCGGGCCCGATTGTGCATACAATTTTTGTCTTGCGCACACTAATTCCCTCCTCGGGTAAATTATCCCTAGATAACCCAAGAGGGCGAGGCATAGCAATTGCGGGCCCTCGCCCTACATGAAACTACCTACTCCAGGGTACTGGTTTGTCTCTATGGCATTTCCCTATTGGGAGGCCAAGATGTGGGCTAATCGATGGAACTCCAGATCCACCTGCTTTTGTTGATTGAGAGCATCTTCCAAAGGTGTGGCCTTAATATCGGTATGCACAACACCTACCATGTGGCCGCCATGGCCCTCTTTCAGTAGCTCTACTGCCCTGGCCCCCAAGCGACTAGCTATTATCCGATCTTGGGCCGACGGATTGCCACCCCTTTGAATATGGCCTAGAACCGTTACCCGCGTCTCAAAACCAGTCTTCTCCTTAACATAATCCCCTATTTGAAAGGCACTACTCTCTTCCATATTCCGCCCAGTCTGAAAATCTCCACCTACACCCTCAGCTACTATAACGATACTGTGAGCCTTACCTAGTTCGTAACCACCAACAATCCTCCGACAAAGGTCATCTAGGTCAGCGTCCACCTCCGGCACGAGCACAGTCTCTGCACCACCGGCTAGGCCGGCATATAGAGCAATATGGCCACTATGCCTACCCATAACTTCCACAACATAGATGCGTTCATGGGATGTGGCGGTATCACGGATCTTATTAATGGCCTCTACGACTGTATTAACGGTGGTATCAAAACCAATGGAGTAGTCTGTACATGGTATGTCATTGTCTATAGTAGCGGGAACCCCTATAACGTTAATGCCTGCCGATTGCAGTCGCATCCCGCCACGAAAAGACCCATCACCACCGATAATAACTAATCCCTCAACACCAGCATTCCGCAAATTCTTCACTGCTTGGGCTTGTCCCTCCGGTGTAAGGAATTCGGTAGAGCGAGCACTTTTCAAAATAGTCCCGCCCCTATGAATCACATCGGCCACAGAGCGAGGATGAAGCTCAATAAATTCATCGTGAATAAGACCGTGAAACCCTCGCATAATGCCAATTACACCTAGTTGGTAGAAGCCCGCTGTTCGCACAACTGCCCGAATGGCAGCGTTCATGCCAGGTGCATCTCCCCCTGAAGTAAGCACAGCTATTTTGTCCATTATAATGGCGCCTCTTTAACGGGCCCCATAGCCCATGAAACGCCCCATGCCTCCCTCTGTATTCCCATTACTTGATCTCTGACACAACAACGGCTTTCTCTTGCCATTCTCCCAATTGACGAAACCGCTCTAGGCGCTGCTTGACCAAGACATCCACCGGGATTGACAAAATCTCCTTTAATGCCTCTTTCAACGAGACTTTTAGGTTAGCCGCCGCCTCTTGATGGTTCTTATGGGCCCCTCCAAGGGGTTCGGGAACGATTCCATCTATGGCATCCATGCCGATTAAGTCTGTGGCAGTTAACTTCAATGCTTCCGCCGCCTCTGGTGCCTTAGACGAATCCTTCCACAGGATCTGGGCACACATTTCCGGTGAAATCACAGAATACCATCCATGCTCTAGCATCAAAATGCGATCACCGATCCCAATGGCCAAAGCTCCTCCGCTACCACCCTCCCCAGTGATCACACAGACAATGGGGACCTCCAAAAACGACATCTGCCTAATGCTTTGGGCAATAGCAATTCCCTGGCCCCGTTCCTCAGCCTCAACACCAGGATAAGCCCCTACTACATCAATTAACGAGATAATGGGCCGTCTAAACTTTTCTGCTTGCTCCATGAGCCGCAGTGCTTTACGATAACCCTCGGGATGCGGCAAGCCGAAATTCCGGCGAATATTCTCCTTGGTATCCCGCCCCTTCTGAGGCCCAATCACCGTGACCGGCAAACCATCGAAAACAGCAAGACCACCGACAATTGCCGGGTCATCTCTATAGTTCCGATCACCATGAAATTCATAAAAATCATCGAAAATAAGTTCAATATAATCTAAAGTAGTGGGCCGCTTGGGATGGCGGGCCAAAAGCACTTGCTGCCAAGCTGAGAGGCTCTCATATATCTCCCGCCTAAGATATTCAGCCCTCTTCTCCAAGGTAGCAATCTCACGGGACAGGTCAATATCCTTTTCTGCCGTAAACTTCTGTAGTTCTTCTATACGTAACTCCAACTCATAAAGAGGCTTTTCCCATTCAAACAATCCATTACGCACCGGGACTCAGCCCCTTTCTATGCATATGCAAAATGCGCCCCAATACCTGCCTAATATCTTTACGGTGCACTATTTTATCTATCATACCATGCTCCAAAGCAAACTCTGCACTTTGAAAGCCACTAGGCAGCTTTTGGCGTGTAGCCTCTTCCACTATACGAGGACCAGCAAAACCGATTAATGCACCTGGCTCCGCCAAAAGAATATCTCCTAAAGAAGCGAAGCTGGCATAGACGCCCCCCAGCGTTGGGTTGGTCAATACAGATACATATAGTAGACCCGCCTGATGGTGACGCTCTACAGCTTGACTGGTCTTAGCCATTTGCATAAGGGATAAGATCCCCTCTTGCATGCGGGCGCCCCCGCCCCCAGCGGAAAAGATCACAGTAGGAAGCTCCTGCTCTATGGCCATCTCAAAGGTACGAGTCACCCGTTCACCCACTACAGAGCCCATGCTACCTGCCATAAAATCAAAATCAGCAATAGCTATCATGCAGGGGGAGCCTTGAACAATGGCTTTGCCAGCAATCAAGGCTTCGTCGAGACCCGTTTTCTCTCTGGCTTGGACTAATTTTTCGGAATACCCGGGGAAGTTCAGGGGATTCTCCGAAACGAGATAGGTGTGAAATTCCTCAAATGAACCTTCATCCACTACTTGCCGTAATCGCTCCCAAACGTCAATCCTGAAATGAAAATCGCACTTCTCACAAACATAGAGACTCTGCTCCAGGCCTTTTTTATATATTAGGTTACCGCAGTGGGGGCATTTCTGCCATAAACCCGCAGACGTATCCTGTTTAACGGCCACTGCCTGGGGGCGGACGGTGACATACTTAGGTTTAGTCCGAAATAAATCCTTAAACACTTACCCCACCCCTTCTAAGAGCCCATAGACCTGCAAATGATCTCCTGGGCCTCTTCCGCCTCCAATTCAGACACCAAAACTTCAAAATAGCTCCGATGCTTGCCTGCCCCGATGGGCCGTAAAGTCGCCATAATTCCTTCTTCTTCTAGCACATGCTTTAGCTTTTCGGCCGCCTCTTGGTGGGGAGCTACGTAAATAACGGTCAACATCGGACCACTCCTCCTCAATTTACCTGTCACCATCAGGGTCTAAAAGGCTGAATTCCGACACGTGCACCCTCTAAGGCATAAAAAAGACAACTATAACTATATTATATCAATAGAAAAGCCACGGCACTAGTCCTAGGCCTGATCAATCCCCGCCCGGACTTGCCCATGGCTTGTTAAGATCTCCGCCGCCCCCCTGATCTTGATGGCCGATGTATGTTGGGTGAATTGGGCGATCATCACTTCTCCCCGATCTAGTTTTTCATTATGATGAAACTTGGTGGACTCTCCTCTGGTTAGACCGATAATTGACACTCCATCCTCAAGAGCCTTAACGATAATGTATTCACCGAATAGTGGTCCCTCCGCCATTTGCAAGCCCTCCTCCCAGCCTCCAAAATTCGTTACGATTATATCTTACGCCCCTAGTAGTGTCAAGCAATTGACCATGGCAGGACCGCCTGCACCATTAGCCAGAGGCCTAGCATCTCTCGAGGAAAGAGGTCGTCAGATGCTTTGTTAGATCATCATCTTCCTGATCGGCAATCCGTGTAACGTGGGCACCTAACTGACGCAACTTTTCATCAAGGTGCTCGTATCCTCGGTCGACAAGTTCCACACCACTGATCTCGGTCTCTCCTTTGGCCGATAGGGCCGCCAAAACCAAAGCTGCACCGGCTCTCAGATCGGTGGCTTCCACTGGGGCACCGGTAAGCTCCTCCACTCCCCGGATAATCGCTGTATCACGATCTACCTTGATATCGGCCCCCATCCTGCGAAGCTCATCTACATAGCGGAACCGATCAAAAATCGTCTCCCGAATCACGCTAGTTCCCTCAGCAACGGCCATCATTGCCACAAATGGCTGCTGCATATCTGTGGCAAATCCAGGATATGGGGCAGTCTCTAGATCCACTGCAACCGGTCGTTTATTGGCACACACCCTTATCTCGTTGGGGCCCTCCTCAATCTCTAACCCCGCTTCCGCGCACTTAAGTATGGTTGAGCGCAGATGTTCTGGGACAACATTATCAAGTACTACATCACCACCGGTGATCCCACAGGCTACCATGAATGTCCCAGCCTCAATTCTATCGGAAATAATGCTATATTCCGTCCCCTTCAGCCCCTCTACACCATCGATTCGGATCACATCGGTACCTGCTCCTCGAATCCGAGCCCCCATGGAGTTTAGGTAAATGGCGAGATCCACAATTTCGGGCTCTTTGGCGGCGTTCTCCAAAAGGGTGGTCCCCTGAGCTTGGGCCGCGGCTAACATAAGATTCATGGTAGTGCCCACACTAGAGCGATTGATATAGATCTTTGTGCCGACAAGCTCCTTGGCCTCAGCTTTAACATATCCATGCTCGATATTGATGGTTGCCCCAAGGGCCTGAAAACCCTTCAGATGGTAATCCACTGGCCTAGAGCCTAGGGCGCAGCCTCCCGGCAATGGCACTTCAGCCTTACCTAAACGGGCTAGTAATAGACCGGCCACATAGAAGGATGCTCGCATTCTTCGCACCAGATCATAGGATGCTTGGTGCTTTTCTAGCCCATCAGGTATGACATGCAAGCGATCTGCTTCATCAAACCAAATATCGGCACCTAACTCCCGCAAGATCATACTAATCGTATATACGTCAATATCCCGAGGGATATTCTCAAGCACACTCTCGCCTTCAGCCAAACAAGCTGCCACAATAATAGGTAAAGCGCTGTTTTTGGCGCCACTAATACGAACCTTACCTTTAAGGGGGGTACCTCCCCTAACGATTAACTTCGCCACCACACTACCTCCCCAATCCCATGAATTGCTATAGAGCTTCTAAATACGCGCGGACTATTTCTTCTAGCAATTCATCCCGATCCACTCGCTTGATGAGTAGCCGGGCATCACCATGACTAGTAATATAAGCTGGGTCGCCAGACACCAGATAGCCCACTATCTGATCTACCGGCCGATATCCCTTTTCTTCTAGCGCACGACATACCTGCCTCACGATGGTTTTCATATCCAGTTCATCACCGTCGGCAGCAGTAAACATGCGAGTCCTCTCCGATAGATCGGCCATTAACTCTCCTCCATTTCTCTAAACCCAAATAAGACATCCGACCTCTCCCCTATTATTACCAGGTGGGCAACGGATATCATGACGGATATCATCTAGTTTCCGCAAGAACCAACAATTCCCCTGCCTGATCGGGCATAAAGACCGATAAAGGCAGTAAATAGGGACTCCCCTGGGAGGAATCCCTATTAGCTCATCCAATCAATGCCAACTGTCCCCGTGGATGGCATAGCTCCAATCCCGGCCGTGGTTATTGTCCCAATTCTCGGCATTATCTCTAAAACAGAAGCTAAACCGCCCAACCTCACCTGCTTGGACAATGGCCGTCCATGCTCCACCTTCACCCTTCTCCATAGGAATATCTTGGATAAAACGCCAGTCCCCTGGTCCAAAACCGTAATGCAAGTATATGGGTTCGGCTCCAGAACGGGCAAGTTGACCCCTATATTCAATCTTGAGCTCATCACCTAGAGTAATCGGGGTCGGTTCAACTGCAATACCATTATCTAGGCCCAATTGATACTCACTATCTGGATCCCGTGCCACGAGTTCCGCACCAAATTCCGTATCCACATTAGCATTGGCCTGCTCTTTACGAAAACCCCATGGAATCTTCAAAGCCATCCCTCCTTTGACCGTTGAGCCTTCCTCCAAAGATATTGTCCGCCAAAGCTGCGGACTTTATGTGAACACCTTCATCCAGCAAGGACATAATCATCAGGAAAACCAAATTAGCTCCATCCGATTTGGATGGAGCTAATTTGAGTGGTACCCCCAAGGGGATTTGAACCCCTGCCACCGCCGTGAGAGGGCGGCGTCCTAGGCCACTAGACGATGGGGGCATGGATTGTAGTTGGCTGGGGGACCAGGATTCGAACCTGGACCCGGTGATCCAGAGTCACCTCGCCTACCGTTAGCAGATCCCCCAGAGACATTGATTACTATATCACATCTTCTATTCTAGAGCAAGTGTTTTTGCAGGACAATTATCACCGCGGTTTTTACTATACCACGAGATAAGAAATCGGTCAAGGAACTGCTTCAAAAAACTACCTTCAGGCAGGATTCCAAACACCTATTCTCGAACATAGTTTGTTGTACTTGGCGGTAGCATATACCATGCCCTAGAGTATGGAGATATCTTCCGCCGGTTACCTTAGATATTGAAGATCATTGCAGTGCTGCAAGAGGAGTTGGCAATATGACGACCACAGAAGTACGCACTCGCTTTGCGCCTAGCCCCACGGGATTTCTCCACGTTGGAGGCGCCAGAACAGCTCTGTTCAATTGGCTATATGCCCGTCACCACGGCGGTACCTTCGTATTGCGCATTGAAGATACTGACCTGGAGCGTTCCACCGAAGAATCCGTAGAGGGCATTTTGGACGGGCTACAGTGGCTAGGATTTGATTGGGACGAAGGCCCTGGGCCGGACGGGGATATTGGAGATTTTGGCCCATATTTCCAGTCTGAACGTTTGGATATATATAGGGAATATGTGCAAAAACTGGTAGAGGAACACAAGGCATATCATTGCTACTGCACACCAGAGGAGCTTAGGCAAAGACGGGAGGAATCTTTGGCTAAAGGTGACGATCCCAAATATGACCGTCGCTGCGCCAACCTTACCCCTGCTGAGCAAAGAGCCCTTGCCGATGAAGGGCGGGAACCTGTGGTACGCTTTCGTTCCAGCGATGAGGGCAAAACGGTAGTTAATGATCTTATTCGGGGCCAGATCGTCTTTGATAACGCTATGCTGGACGATTTTGTCATCCTGAAATCAGATGGGATGCCAACTTATAACTTTGCGGTAGTTGTTGACGATCACCTGATGAAAATCACCCATGTAATACGGGGCGATGATCATATCTCCAACACGCCTAGGCAAATTCAGGTATACAAGGCATTTGGATTTCCACTACCAGAATTCGCTCATTTGCCCATGATCCTGGGCAGTGACAAGACTCGCCTAAGCAAACGTCATGGCGCCACATCAGTAACTGAATACCGTGATAACGGCTTTCTGCCAGAGGCGCTAGTGAATTACTTGGCACTTTTAGGCTGGTCTTACAGCGCAACGGATACACTATTTAGCGAAGCTGAGCTGATTGAGAAATTTTCCTTAGATAGGGTATCAAAAAACCCCGCCGTCTTCGACATGAAGAAGCTAGAGTGGATGAACGGTGTCTACCTTAGGGAGGTTGCACCAGAGCGCTTGACAGAGCTCGTTATTCCCCGATTACAAGAGGAAGGCTTTATACCGGAGGAGATCGATGCTACTACTCGAGAAAGGGTACAACATATTGCCGTGACTTTGCAGTCTCGAATGCGCACCCTTGCCGAATTTGTGCCTAGTAGCCGCTATTTCTTTACAGACGATGTTGAATACGACACCGCGGCTGTAAACAAGTTCCTTTACCAAGATCATATTCCGGAAATGTTCGATCTGCTTATTGATCGGCTCACAAAGACGGAGCCCTTCGATGAAACCCACATTGAGCAAGCGTTCTTGGCGGTACAAGAGCAAGTGGGCCGCAAACTGGGCGATGTAATTCAGCCAGTAAGGGTTGCTGTTACCGGTACCCGGGTGAGTCCCGGAATGTACGAAGTACTTGCCATTCTCGGCCGGGATCGCACGTGCCACCTGCTCAATAGTGCAGCAAAAATGGTTAGACATAACTTGTCCGTTGATTCACAGTAAGCCTAAACGCTGGGCGCGATTAGTAACATGGTGGCGGATCTGCTCCTCATCTATTGTGAGAAGCTGACCGTTTTCATACACCACTTCACCAGCCACCATGGTTAGAGATACGTCATGACGCCCACCTGAATACACAATCGATGTTTGGAGATTACCTAGGGGCTGCCAGTGCAGCCCTTTTGTATCGACCAAAATAAGGTCAGCGGCCCATCCCGGCATGAGCTTGCCCACTTTATCCAAATAAAGGGCATTGGCCCCACCTATAGTGGCCATATCGAAGGCGACTTCGGCGGGAATCACCGTTGCATCTTGTCGAATAGCCTTATGCAAGAGGCTACTAAATCGCATTTCCTCCCAAAGATCGAGGGTGTTGTTGCTCGCGGCGCTATCTGTTCCAAGACCAACTGCCAATCCTCGGGCCAGCATATCGGGCAAAGGTGCAATACCACTACCTAACTTCATGTTGCTACCCGGGCAATGTACTATCCGTACACCCTTCTCGGTAGCTAGTTCCAAATCATCGTGAGAAAGGTGAACGCAATGGGCAGCTAATACCGGAACATCAAGAACCCCATGGCGTGCCAGCATGCCCAAGGGCGTTGTCCCGAATTTGCATGCAACTTCCTCCACCTCTGCCTCTGTTTCAGCCACATGGACATGAAGCGGTACATTGAGGTCTTGGGCCTTGTCCACTATCTGTCGCAAAAATTCTGGTGAACAAGTAAAGGGAGCATGGGGGCCTAACATTGTGGTAATACGCCCATCGGCACTATGGTGCCATCTTTGACATAGCTCCACTGCCTCTCTTAGGCCCTGCTCGCCGCTGCCACCAATATCCTGTAAGCCCCGGCTTAAACTAGCCCTCATACCGGATACAGTCACTGCCTTGGCGGTGGCATCCATGTGGAAATACATATCGCCACAGGCTGTTACACCACCCTTGAACATCTCTGCAATGGCCAAAAGTGATGCCCAATACACATCATCTTCAGTCAGATTCGCCTCCATAGGCCACATTTTCTCCTGGAGCCACACCATAAGTGGCAGATCATCACCATAGCCCCTAAGTATCGTCATGCCTAAGTGGGTGTGGGCGTTAACTAGTCCCGGTAGGGCCAGCCGTTTCCCACCAGGGATAACCTTATCCCAGATCCTACAGGTCTCAAGATCCTCACAGCTCGAGGATTGAATACACGCAGAATCACACCCATGCCCTAGAGCCTGGAATGGGGTAGTGTGAGCCCGAACAAAACTGATTAACCCATCACTAATCCCAATATCCCAAGTCTCTGCTGATTGCTCAGCTCCCTGGGCAAGGGATGAGCCTAACGCTCCTGGCAACAGAGTCACATTTTCAACCAGAACATTCATTAACTACCCCACCCCACATCCCCAAAATAGCCACGTTATCTACCACGTCTAGCCCGTATGGTCATTCTCCGCCCTCAAGATAACGCATCTGATCCTTGGATAAGGAATCAATAGTCACCCCATCGGCCGCTAGTTTAAGGCGAGCAACCCAATTGTCAACTTCCTCGGGCACCTCGATGACTTCGTTAGCCAGCGCCTTGCCATGGAGGACCAAATACTCCAAAGAAAGGGCTTGAATAGCAAAGGAGAGATCCATAATCTCTACAGGATGACCATCGGCACAGGCTAGATTAACTAAGCGACCCTCACCTAAAAGATATAGCCTCTTGCCATCAGACAACTCATATTCCTGAACACTCTCCCGGACTCTCCTGGTCCGAACTGCTAGGGACTCTAGATCAGGTTTGCTAATCTCCACATCAAAGTGGCCAGCATTAGCCAAAATCGCCCCATCGCCCATGGCAATAAAATGCTCTTTGGTGATTACATCTTTACATCCGGTGAGGGTCACAAAAATCTGCCCGAAACGGGCGGCCTCTTCCATAGGCATGACCCTAAAGCCATCCATTAAGGCTTCCAGGGCCCTAATTGGGTTAATCTCTGTGACGATGACATTGGCTCCTAGCCCCTTAGCCCGCATAGCCACCCCCCGCCCACACCATCCGTACCCAGCTACTACCACTGTCTTGCCAGCGATGACTAAGTTGGTCGTTCGCATGATACCATCCCAAGTTGATTGGCCAGTACCATAGCGGTTATCAAAAAGGTGTTTGCAGTAGGCATCATTCGCCGCGATCATGGGGAATTGCAGATCACCCCGGGCCGCCATCCCCCGAAGCCTATGAAGGCCGGTGGTAGTCTCCTCTGAGCCACCTAGGATGCGAGGTAAATGCACCCTTAGTTCATTATGCAACAGATGGACTAGATCGCCACCATCGTCGATTATTAGGTCCGGTCCTATATCAGCGGAGGCCTCCAATAGTCCCATGTATTCCTCCGGTGTACATCCATGCCACGCATTGACGATGACGCCACTTTCGGCTAGGGCAGCTGCCACATCATCCTGAGTAGATAAAGGATTGCTGCCAGAGATGGCCACCTGTGCTCCGGCATCATGCAGCACCTGAGCTAAATAGGCTGTCTTGGCCTCTAGGTGTAAGCAGATGGCTATGTTCAATCCAGCAAAAGGCTTGCTCTTGCTAAATTCCCTGTGGATTTCGCCTAGAATAGGCATATGTTGTTTGACCCAGTCGATTTTCAGCTTACCCTCTGGGGCCAGTGCCGAATCCTTAATCATGGAATCCCGCTTGACCAATAGAAAACACCCTCCCTAAATGCAGATTACTTTGATGCAAAGGCCTGCTCCAAATGGAGGCCAAAAGGTGGCACAATCATCCCTGCCTCAGTGATTATTCCGCTAATCAGTCCTGCTGGAGTAACATCAAAGGCAGGATTATACACATTGATACCAGTAGGAGCAATTTGATGCCCACAAATATGTGTGACTTCCCCGGCGGGCCGCTCTTCGATGGGAATCTGCCTACCACTGGCAATGCCTCGATCTACTGTTGATAAAGGTGCCGCCACATAGAAAGGGATTCCGTGATACTTCGCTAGAACTGAAAAGGCATAGGTCCCAATCTTATTGGCTGTATCGCCATTGGCCGCTATCCGATCAGCACCGACAATCACAACTTGCACTTTACCCGCCTGCATAAGGCATCCTGCCATACTATCCGTGATTAGCGTAGTCGGGATACCCTCTTCCAACAGTTCCCAAGCAGTTAGCCTAGATCCCTGCAAAAATGGTCTTGTCTCAGGGGTGTACACATGAAAATCCTTGCCCTGGGAATGGGCTGCCCTGATCACTCCCAGGGCTGTCCCGTAATCTACGGTGGCTAATGCCCCGGCGTTACATATGGTAAGCACCCCTGCCCCACTAGAGATCACTGATGCCCCAACTTCACCAATACGATGACATGTATCTATGTCCTCCTGGGCAATCAACTCCGCTTCGTCCACCAAGGCGTCCACCACAGCATTCACCGGGGCGATGCCTTTGCCATCTTCAACCACCTTGCCCATTCGCTCTAGAGCCCAAAACAGGTTGACAGCTGTGGGTCTTGTGGCAGCAAGCTCCGCAAACACCTTGTCCATGCCAGAAAGAAATTCTGCCCATGGCACAGCTCGCAATTCCAGAGCACCTAAGGCAACACCAAAGGCCGCGGTCGCTCCAATAGCCGGCGCACCCCGCACCTTCATGGTACGAATGGCATCGGCCACTTCCTTGTATGTGGTGCATTGCACTACCTCAAATGAAAGTGGTAGCTTAGTTTGGTCTATAAGCTCAAGATGATCATTTTTCCAAACCAGTGAAGCAACTTTTGGCATAGCTAAACCCTCCTACTGTCCCCCATTACCACTACATAGGCAAGGGGACTTGGGGTCGAGTTCGCCCAAGACTGCCATGACCAAATCCCGCATACTTCGGGCATTAACTTGCATGACTTCAACTACCTCTTCATGGGTCAAGGGGGTGGGCGAGATACCAGCCGCGTAGTTAGTTACCATGGCGATAACAGCATAGCAAATGCCAGCTTCCCTAGCTAACACAACCTCCGGCACGTTAGTCATACCCACCACATCGCCCCCCAATCTGCCAAAGGCCACAATCTCAGCCGGTGTCTCAAAGCGAGGCCCCTCAACACACACATAGCAGCCCTGGGCATGTACATCTAATCTTAGGTCCTGGGCCGCCCCTAAGATGAGCTGTCTCATTTGCCCACAATATGGTGTTGTGAAGTCGGTGTGTACCACTGTACCATCTTTACCATCAAAGAAAGTAAAAGGGCGATTCTTGGTAAAATCGATAAATTGATTAAGCAGCACAAAATCCCCCGGCTTCATAGCCTCATTTAGCGAGCCTACTGCCGAAGTAGCTACAATTTTGGTCACACCCAGCTCTTTTAGTGCCATGATGTTAGCCCGATAGTTAATCATGTGGGGTGGAACTGTGTGGCCCGCTCCATGCCTTTGCATGAACACAACCTCCACACCCTGAAAGCTTCCAATGGAGACCTGCACGCTACCGTAATCAGTAGATACCACTTCTTCTCTGATGTTGGCCAACATGCTCGGATCGTACACACCTGTCCCACCTATGAGCGCTAATCTCGCCATTTGTTAGCTCCTTTCCAGTATCCCATCTACCCATGTTCTCCCATTTACCAGCAATTCAAGCATAACATCTAACCTAACTAGGTACAAGATTACCCGCTATTGCCCATGGCCTATACCCTATAGTACTCCCCATTGATGGAGCTGTTTGTCCTTGTGTAGCCGATTGCTGGTATCAAAAAAAGACACAAGCAGCAATCTGCCACCTGTGCCCACATTGCCTTGCCAAGGCTGAAAAAAGACCTGGGGCATCTAGCCCACTATGGAATAGAAAGCGGCAATCTCCTCACCGGAGGCCTCCTCCAAATAGTCCTCCAGCTCAAACAGGATATCCCGATTAACATGGGCTAAACCGGGGTCTAAAGCTCGACGACACACTGCCAAACTGGCATATGATTCGGGATGATTACCGATAAAATCAAGGATTGTAGCAACTTGTCGGATTCTATCCATCTGCAATTGCGGACAAGGACAAAAGTGGCTTGCCCGCCTTTTTCACCTCTTCTAGTGAAATCCCTGGCATCATGTAGTCTGTAGCAAAGGTGGGTCTCTTATCCCACTAAGCGTAGACCGCCAGTGCCCCTAGGGTTCTTGCCAGCTCAACGTAGTCTTGCTCCCGACCATCCTCGGGTACAAGGACCCCTGCCCGTCCACAATAGTGCTCCAATGCTATCTGCAAACTAGAGACGGTATCAGAGGCAAATACTACAGGAGCAGGCACCATCTGTAACTCTGTGACTGCAGCGGCAATCTCCTGGGCATCAAAATCCTTAGGTATGTTGAGTAAGGCCACAGGGACCACGCTAGAATCTTCCTCAGTTACCTCCCAGGCGCTGCCAAGCGGTAAGTCCCGTAAGGAGCTGGCATTGACAAAATGATATGAATCTCCCCCCCGCTCTATCGGAAAGAGCGCTGTGCGACTAGCGAGAAAGATAGCACTATCTCCTTGTCCCGACGGCTCTTCCCCTACTACCCAAGTAGAACAGGGCGTATGAGATGAGCTACTTACTGTTTCCCTCAGCATATCAGGCAAACTGCCGGTGAAAGGCTGATCCTTCAATGAAGATCTAAGCAAGCTAATGTGGTGGGGAGTTGTACCACAGCAACCACCGATTAAAATGGCCCCGGCCTTAGCTAACTCGCTGGCATAAGCAGCGAATTTCTCTGGTTCCATGGGGTATACCTCGTGACCATCTTTTATGGTTGGCAACCCCGCATTGGGAAATGCCGATATGTTCCCTGCCATCAATTGCATATTCGTTACAATATCTACCATAGCTAACGGCCCTGTCCCGCAATTGGTGCCCACCCATGTAGCACCCAGTTCATGGAAAACTCCTGCGGCCACCTGGGCAGGTGTGCCCATCAATGTGCGTCCAGTCTCCTGGAAAGTCAGCTGAACCCCTATTGGCAACCGTGTTTTTGCTGCTCCTAGAAAAGCCGCCCTAGCCTCTTGCATATCCATCATAGTCTCGATTAAGAGGACATCTACTCCACCAGCGGCTAACGCTTCAGCTTGTTCTTGGTAGGCTACCATGACATCGGCAAAAGCCAAATCTCCCCAAGGGGCTAGAAGCCCACCGGTAGGACCCATGGAGCCAGCCACCAACACATGATCACCTGCGACATCCCTGGCAAGCCTTGCCCCGGCGTAATTCATCTGCCAGACCTCTTCATGAAGGGTGTCCCTTAGTTTAATGCGGTTTCCTCCAAAAGTATTAGTTCCAATGATCTGGGCTCCCGCTTCAACGTACCTGCCATGTATAGAGCGAACCACATCGGGCCTATCCAAGTTCCACTTTTCCGGCGCAAGGTCTGGAGGCATTCCGACACTTTGGAGCATGGTGCCCATAGCTCCATCTCCGATAATGACTCCATCAGTCATAACACTCCCCTCCTAAACAGCACTCTAGCCAGGCTCAAATGTCACCGGGTTAATTACCTAGATCTCAACTGATTCCCCGCTGGCCAAGATCGGGCAGTCGATGCGTAAAGCCTGGAGTCTTTGGGCGAATTCTTGAGGATCTTGCTTGATCAAGGGAAATGTGTTGTAATGCATGGGTATGACTGTCTTGGCCCGCAGCATCTTTGCAGCTCTAGCGGCATCTTCAATACCCATGACGAAGTTCCCACCTATGGGAAGCATGGCTACATCAATGTCATACATATCGCCAAGCAACTTCATATCACCAAATAAACCGGTGTCACCGGCGAAATACGCGGTTTTGCCACCGGACTGCACTAAGAACCCCGCGGGCTGCCCGGTATAGATAATCTCGCCATTCTCCTCCACCGATGATCCATGCCAAGCCGGTGTTAGCTTCACCCAACCAAAGGGAAAAGTATAATCGCCCCCGATGTGCATAGCATGGGTATTTGCACCTTGTTTTTCGCAGTAAAGAGCCAGCTCAAAAGCGGCCACAATAGGAATATCTAATCTCTTAGAGATCTCGATCCCATCACCCAAGTGATCTCCATGACCGTGGCTAACTAGCAGGGCATCGGCAGTAACCTGCTCGGCAGTAATAGACGCCTGGGGATTACCTGTCAAGTAGGGGTCAAATAGGATCTCACCTTGTTCAGTCTGCAGATGAAAACAAGCATGTCCCAAAAAAGTCAACTTCATATTATGGCACCTACCAAAGGTAGGCCCCTTCACCTCCTGAAGAAATCTATAGCATTAGCCTAAACCAGACCATCAAAACCCAATTGCCGCAATGCCTCATAAAGCACGATAGCCACCGAGTTAGAGAGATTCAGGGACCTAGCCCTTCTATCAGGTAACATGGGGATACGAATACAACGCTCAGGATGAGCCGCAAGCAATGCCTGGGGAAGTCCTGCTGTCTCCGGCCCAAAAACGAGCAAATCCCCCCTCCGGTACTCCACATCTGTATAGCACGTCTCCCCTTTGGTGGTTACATAGTAGATGCCTGTCCCGGAGTATGCCCTCTCTAGCTCTTCCACACTATCAAAGAATTTGCAGGTCAGTAACTCCCAATAATCCAGACCAGCCCGCTTCAGTCGCTTATCATCGAGGAAAAACCCTAGAGGGCGCACAAGATTCAATGTACAACCGGTAGCCCCGCAGAGCCTAGCGATATTGCCGGTATTTGGGGGAATCTCAGGGTTTACTAGCGCTACATGTAACCTTAGACCATTCTCATCATGCATGTCCCATTGCTTTTCAGCAGTATCGTGATCCTCCCTGTACCCGTTAATTAGAGACGATCGACCATCATCCCTTTGCGTCACACCCACCGCCCCGTTTCATCATGGCGTCACTTCGAGCCTTTGGACCCACAAACTAGCCCATAGACTAGCTTGCCTAAAAACCCCGCGAAAAGCCCCTGGCCCTAGTGATTCGTCAATTGCACCTTGATCCCTTCAGCCACCTGCCTATCTAGAGCTATCCGCATGGCCCCCACTTGGATGATCAAAGTGGGAACCCGTCGTTCAACCCTAACCATTACTCCCGGCAAGATCCCATAGGCGGCAAGGCGCCGGAAGGTCAACTGAGCTGTAGGAAGACCAATCACTTGTCCCCATTTCATAGTAGGCAATTGACTAAGGGTCATGGGATGACGGACTATATCCATGGTAGGACCTCCATCTCTATCCCCATATTTCAAAGGAGTCCGGTCAACACTAGCAAGCGGTTAAGTAACATCCCTACCGAAAAGGCTAAGGGAAAAACACACGCCACCACGGCCACGGCAAAGAGCATGCCCCGTTCCTTGATGATCATAATGAACTGGGCCATACAAGGTAAAAAGAGGGTCAATGTAACAGCTGCCACTGTCAGCTGCCCCATGGATAGTTGATCCTGCATATCATAAAGACCCGCCGCCCCGTAATCCCGACGGAAAAACCCGTAGATGAATACTTGAGCAACTTGAGGAGGCAGACCAAGTTTCTCCATGGGCAGTATCATCCAGGCAAGCAGTCTATCCAGGACCCCCGTCTCACGGCCAACCCAGATTAAGACACTTGCCAAGAGAAAAAGTGGCATGATCTCCATGAAATACCAGCTCACTCTAGTAGTTGTCTTGCGAATCACATTGCTTAAGACTGGCCATCGTAAAGGAGGTAGTTCCAAAATGAAGCTTGGGGGCCCACCGGGTAAGAGGTGATTTAGGAGTGTGCTGGTGATTAGGGCTATACCAATTACAACCAAGGCCCAGACTAACAGGGCTAAAGGGCGCTGGGCCAATAACGCCATGATTACACCTAATTGAGCTGAACATGGTATAGCTGCTGATAGGATCACCGTTGCAATCATACGCTCCCGGGAAGTGTCCAAAGTCCTGGTGACCAAGACTGCCATGGTGCCACACCCAAAACCTATCGTCAAAGGTATGACGGCTTTGCCGCTAAGACCTAAAGGCTTAAGGGTGCGATCTAGCAGGTAGGCTAGTCTAGGCAAATAGCCAGAGTCTTCTAGCAAGGCAAAACTCAAGAAAAACGTAGTCACTATGGGAAAAACCACGGCCACGGCATACCTCAGCCCTAGAGTCAATATTCCAAAATCATGGGCTACTAGCTCTCGAATACACCGATAGGGAATCAGACTATCTACCACGTGATTCACAAACGGGTTAAACAAATCGGCAAACACCTTGCCATCGAGAAAATCCACCAGAGTGCCGGCTCCGAAAGTACCCACAAATCTATAGAGAAATAGATAAAGCACTAGGGCCAAAAGGGCTAGGCCTGTGACGGGATTTGTGGTGAAAGTGTGGAGCCATTGGTGGTTTACCAAGTTCCCTTCAGTTACCGGCTGGCGAAGCCCATCAAGCACTCTTGCACTAGCTTGTCTGTAAGCCTCAGCAATCAAAAGCAAATAATCATGGGAGGCTTCCCTAACTTCATTGGACAAGAGCCGGATAGTGCGGGCATCCCAAGGCCGTAGCCAACTAAGTACTTCCGTATCACCCTCTAGGGCTAGAAGGGCTATGGTCTTTGATGAAAAAGGATAAGAGGTTCTCGTGCTACTCGTCACCTGTCCCAGATAGGACCTTATTGAAGGTGGGTATGGGATATTCAGAACACTGCCCAAAGATGATGATCTGGCGGTATCGACTAACTACGTAGCCTGCTTCGTAATCTCTTCTCCAAGCTCGACTAGGCCCCACCCCCGGGTCCCCACCGTA
>JAAZMF010000195.1 GCA_012798955.1 Bacillota bacterium
GCACGTCCTTTGTCATAGCACATAGACTCACAACCATTCAGCAAGCCGACAAGATCGTGGTTATCGATGACGGCAAAATCGTGGAAATTGGATCACATGAAGAGCTCCTAGCTCGTCACGGTATCTATCGTAGGTTGTATATGGTGCAGTTTCGCACTGCCATTGATCCAGCAGATCTAGATATGGGTGAGGATGTCTCAGCGGGTGGCGCTCTAGGTCAGGAAGCCTCCCATTATGATGCCTCGGTATAGGAAAGTCCAAGGCAGCGATCTATAGGTGGCTGACTAGGTTTGTTATTGGCTAATCAGCCACCACGATGATGATGCCAATGAATTGATGACCCATGATCAAGATGCTAGTGGTAGATCATGAACCTGATTGTATCTAGCAAAGAAATCTACACCATATTTGAAGGCTGTTAGCCCGTAAAGCATTGAACTCCAGTCAATTACCGATGTGTGCTTGGGGTACCAAGGCCGGGGGCTAGAGGGATTTAGCTCGAAACGAGTCAGACCATATCTATAGGCTGCCTGGAAGCGAGGTAGATCCAAGGGGTCCGATGCTGCTAGGGCAGGTCTATCATAGGGGATTATGGTCTGGTAAATGTCGTATAGATCATATACGCCCTGGGGGTATACCGGCAAAAACCCGCCGATGATATATGGTGATGCCACAGACTCTCGGTTGTTGCCAATGGCATCGGGGTGATAGTGTCCCGAAGGTGTTACCCCCGCACCATGGCCCCAGACAAAAGTGGGGGCCCCATGGCACTCGGTCCAATCCAGGTGATCGGCATAGGCTATATTTGTATATAGCTCTTGGTAAATGGGGCTTTGAGTGTATTCATGGACAAGGTAGAAGGGGAACTGATAAACGAAGGATGAAGGTATATTGTCTATCTCACAGATGATCTGGCGCCCAGGCCCCACTTTCTGCATGGGCAACAGGTGAAGGCGTTTGGGATCATAGATCTTTTGCCATAGCTCTTCCCCTGGCCTCGAATGCCGGGCCATATGGGCCAGTATGGAGTACTCGTTGTAGGGGGCAAGTGGGTTAATGCCTTGCCCTTTTTCTATTTCTAAATAGATATCCCCGGTTTCGGGGTTACAAATAGCTGCTTCCCAACGGACTGAATCATAGAGCTTGGTTGCTAGACGGGCTATCTCACTGTTTCCCTGAAAGTACTGCATGGCAAACAGGGCACCACTTACCAAAAGCGCGGTATCAATGGTGGAAATCTCTGAATTCCACCGGCGGGCCCCAGTTTCGGCATCGATGAAGTGGGCTATGAACCCTGTGTGCCGATCCCTATAGGGGTTTATCCCCGGCAGTTCACCGGTCATGGCCTGTAGGGTGCGGATGACTTGGGTTGGGGCATCCCCTTCCCAGCCAACATGGTGGCCAATGCATAAAGAGATGAGACCTACTCCCGTGGCGGCAATAGAGCTAGGCAACTTAGCTTGCCCGGTTGTGATGTAGGCATCATAGTAAAGCCCTGTTGTGGGGTGGCGCATGTCTTTCACTAACTGATAGGCCCGGCAATATTGATCATCAAAAAACTCTCTAATGGGTTTCGGTAATGCTTCATACGTAGGCTGGTAAGTTAGAGGGGGCAGGGCACACATAGGCAAC
The DNA here is from genome assembly GCA_012798955.1 of Bacillota bacterium. GTDB lineage: Bacteria > Bacillota > Limnochordia > DTU087 > DTU087 > JAAZMF01. The sequence continues at coordinate 1,633 of JAAZMF010000195.1, forward strand.
TCCTTCACTATATCTAGTTGCTAGCTAGGATAAAGCTACTGGTTCCTAATCCTCCTATTGGCCCAAACAGCAGTGAATCCTGCCCGCTAAAGGCTGTCAACTGTTGGTTTGGTGGGAAGGAACTGTGTGCCCCAGATGGTTTTCATAGTGCCTTCATAGTATCTTCATAGTCCCACTTTCGCCAGTTCTACAGGGCTTGAGGTCTCTTTTTGTCCCAAGTCTGAGATAAGCATGGGCCCAGTTCCTGGGAAATCGGCAGGAACTACCATTCTAAGTGCTTTAGGCCTAACAATGACCTCGATGGGTGTGGTACCAAGCACTTCACCGTCAAACATCTTCGGTAGCAGCTCAGCTGTTTCAATGCGGACCTTACGGGCTCTATGCAGCCGAATGGCCGGATGACCGAGGTGCTTACCTTTATATGCCTTGGGTAAAGTGGACAATAGATCCCAAGTCGTAACCGGCCCGACGATCATTATATCGAGGAGCCCGTCGGTTATGTCTGCCTTGGGGGAAAATCTAAAACCCCCTCCCACCGAAGGTGTATTCAACACAAAAATACCACAGGTGGTTACCGAAAAGCTGGCATCATCCAGGGTAACATGGGCTTCATAAAAATGAAGGTCTTTTAGAGTCTGCCAGACGGAGCTCAAGATCGCTAACGATCCCCCTAGCAAGCGGTGCTTCTTGTTGGTGTGGTCAATTACATCCACAGGGAAACCCATGGCCACTAGGCAACCAAAATCCCGATCCCGCTCTTTGCCAATATCCATGGTGAGCACCTTGCCCTGGGCAATCATGGCGGCGGCTTTGCCGGGGTGGAGCGGTATGTTGAGGGATCTGGCATGATCATTGCCAGTGCCACCGGGGATAATGGCAAGGCGAGTTTCTGTGCCTACGATACCCTGAATCACTTCATTGATAGTGCCGTCACCACCGATTACGGCGATCAACGGTACTTTTTGGTCAGCAGCCTTGCGGGCGATTTCAGTGGCATGGTTGGGTCTTTGGGTTAGGACCACATCCAAATTCCAGCCTGCTGCTCTTAGCACTTCCTGTGCCCTTTGCAGTGCTTTAAGGGCACGGCCTCCACCGGCCTTGGGATTAACGATGATTTTTATAGAAAACACAGCTTGCACCTACCTAGCTTCATGGGTTTTCGGTGATGATTGGAGCATCAAACTCGGGAAGTATCTCGTATTTGACTGCTACTTGCTGCTAGCTAATTCTATGAAAGGAACGGTAAACCTGCTTTAGTACTACAGGAATTCCGCACCCGGGTAGCGAATACGAAGGCAGAAAATCCTAACTCCAATAACGGTTTCGGTACGCCCACGGCTCTTCGGCCCTAGTCACTACTTCCCTAACGGGGCTGGATAACCGCATTCTGCGCTACTGGCCAAAGAGCGTGGATGGAGAGTCAGGATGACTAGCTCAGTACGATAGAGCAAGGAGGTGAAATACGTGAGAAAAACGCTATGGACAATTACTTTCATATGCTTTGCCCTACTGGTTGTGACGGGTTTGACCTTTGCCCAAGAAGCAGCTGACTACAAGTTAAATATGCAGATGCAGATGGAAAAAGTAGAGCAACCTGTGACTTTGTTTGGCGATATCGGGGCATCCTTTGATGGGTTCAAAGTGGGACTTCGCTACAAGGCCATGCCTAACGTCTTTGTTGCCATGCACATGGGACTTAAGGAAGAGCGCCCCTTTGATCTGGAGGTTGTTTATCGAGCCCCTACCGGCATGGATTATATACGGATATATGGCGGTTTGGGCATAGACCTAAAGGAAAGCGCTTTATTTGGTGGCTATCTGATCGGCGGAATTGAAGCGGCTGTGATGTTTTTGGAGATGACATATCGTACCGGTGACGATAAAGTTATCGGCTGGGGTGGTGTAAGACTCCCCATATTCTAATAAGCTACATGGCCTGGATAGGTCTAGCTTAGGGCTAGACCTTTTCCCTCGGGTAGAAGTGTCAGTAACAGCTCCATATGGAAGATGACATAGGGACATAGGGGCATGGCAGCAAAGAAGACTATGGTAGGGCTATTGTGAGGCCTTGCCTTTGGCTGGAGGTGGGGCATTTGACCAATTTGTATGGACGTCAGTGGGCTAGGCAAGAACTGGAAAGACATGTGGGGGATATTGCTCAGCTAGGTGGGGTGTGTCGCCTATCCTACAGGGAAGGGCGGCAGGCGGGGATGGAGCTTGCGCAGTTTCGCACAGGTACAGGTTTTAACTTCAATGTATCTTTAGGTCAAGGAATGGACATATCCTTGGCTGAATACCAGGGTCAACCCCTTGCGTGGCGTGGGTCTCCCGGCGATGTAGCATCGACATACTATGAGCCCCAGGGTAGAGGTTGGTTGCGTAGCTTCCCCGGCGGCCTCATCAAAACCTGTGGTTTGACAAATGTGGGAGCCGCTTGCACGGATCAAGGCCTGGAGCTGGGTATGCATGGCCGTATAGGCAACCTACCTGCAGAGAATGTCTGGGTTGATGGCGCCTGGGAAGGCGATGAGTACATGATGTGGGCCCAAGGTAAGATGCGGGAGACAACTGTGTTCGGTGAGAATCTCTTGCTCAGTCGTCGCATCAGCGCGCGCTTGGGGGAAAGCAAGGTTTGGGTCGATGATGTTGTGGAAAACCAAGGAGCATATTCCCAGGAATTCATGTTGCTGTATCACATTAACTTGGGTTTTCCTGTGGTGGCAAAAGGCTCTCAGCTACTAACGCCACCTACTATAGTCGTGCCTAGAGACGGAGATGCGGAGGATGGTAAGGCCTTCTATGCTAGCTTTCACGAACCCCAGGCAGGTTACCGGGAGAAGGTGTATTACCACGATGTTGAGCCTGATGATGAGGGCTATGTGACTGTGGCGATTGTTAACCGAGAACACAACGCTGGCCAGGGTTTGGGTATCTATGTCCGGTATAAAAAGGAGCAGCTGCCCAGGCTGATTCAATGGAAGATGCTAGATGAGCGTACATATGTAGTGGGTTTGGAGCCGGCTAATTGTCTAGTAGAAGGCCGTGATAGGGAGCGAGAGCGGGGTACGCTATCTATACTCCAGCCGGGAACCACTCAACAAGTTCACTTAGAAATTGGGGTCCTACCGGATAATGGAGCCATAGAGGGTTTTAGGGCCCAGGTGGGAATTTAGGTGGCTTCAAAATGCATACTCCAGTCCTAGGCTAGTGATAGTCATCTCGTAATCAATGCTATGCACATGGCGCAGGGTGGTCTCCAAAGACAGGCCTTCTTCGCCTTTGGTGAGCCTCTTGATCCAGCCTAGGCCCAGGGCCCAGGCGGGTCTAGAACCGAATTCACTGGCCAATTCTACGTGGCCACTCCCCATAGAACCTAAGGCTTTTTCTATGCCTACAAGACCATAGTAGGTTTGGGTGCTTGAGTGATTGGTTGTGGGTATGTGGGTCAGTGAGCCCAGGCTCGCCCTGTAGATAATGTCTTTAGCTAAGGTCCACCGGATGTTGGTGCTTAAGGAAGTCCCCGGGGCATCTATCACCCGCACACTCCCAGGGCTTTGGCTGGAGGTCTTGTCATATTTGCCATCACTTACCGAGTCATATCCATTATACCCACTGGAGATGGCGTATTGGAGCTTTTCACTTAATAAATGCCGGCCACCTAGGTGATAGGCAGTCTGATGAGATATGCCCAGCTCAATCCCGAGGGAGCCATGGGAGGAGTATGGGTGTTGAAGTTCACCTCTTAGGGCCCATCGCTCCCCTTTGCTTTTGTCACTCGCGTACCACTCCCGCACCCGATGGCTTGCGCCGAGCTTACCGTATAAGTCATCTCTTACGGGTCCCTCGCTAGCCAGATCATATTCCTTGGTGGAAATTGTTTGAGAGCTGGTCCCAAAACTAGTGGACTGACTGAGGGTCGCTTGGGCCTGCCAGCCGTCTTTAGATGACCATGGCCAGATCCATGGCCAGCTAACTGATAAGTACCCTTGACTATCCCGGATGGTAGTGGTGCTATCGTGGATGCCGTCTTGTTTTGCTCCTAAATCTCTTTGGGCGCTGTGTTCCCATTGCCCCCGCCATAGAACTAGCTGGGTTGGTCGCCACTGCCACCCCAGGGCGGCTTTTTGCTGTATTCGTCCATCACTATCGGTAGGATCAACCTGCCAGAAGGTTTCCCTGGGGAAATCCGTCGTATCTAGTTCTCCAAGCCCCATTCTAGCCTTAGCAAAGCTGGAGATTTCTTGTCCTTGTCTCTGCTCCAGGCTAGCACTTATACTAAATTGCTCTTTGGGGCTTTGCCAATGGGTCTGTAGCCGGCCAAAACCTCCATTTACTGCTGAAGTTGTGGAAGATTGCTGATAGCGATGGAGGCGAAATACTGTCTCCACAGGTATTGTAGGTAGTAGCTGCCAGTTTAGATCTCCCGAGAGAGTCTGTCCTGTCTCACCCTCACCCAAAAACCAGCTACCTAGATGAAGGTGCCCTAAGGGTATTTGTCTTCCTATGCCTACAGAGAGCCCGTGGCGGACGGGGGGAACGGGATGGGAGCTGTAACTAGCAGGCAGGACGCCCGCGGTTGGTGTGGCCTTTGTCTCCCTTTGGAAAGCATATAGCTCCCAGGTAGTAGCTTCATCTTTTTTTTGCAGGTCAATATGGCCAGTGACAGGCCTCCTATCGCCGCTAGGGGACTCGCTTGGCAAGTTGATATGGGCTTTGGCGTAGCCTTGATCCCATGTGGAGGTCTCCAACTGCAGGGAGGTGCTGCTATAGCTTTGGCCTGTTTGTATGATGGCAAGGGAGGTTTCCCGGTTCTGGGCCCCATGGATGGTTGCCTGTAATCTTAGGTGATGGGGATGGGGGACATCTAGGGCCATCCCCGGGGCATCCCAGCGAAATCCTTGGGTTTGGCCACTGCCGGTGAGCTCCCAATCGATGTTACCCACCTGCTCTCTAGCGGCAAAGCGGGCCATATAATCTTCAGTGAATTCGCCGTGTTGTACTTGCCATTCATCGATTAGAATGGTTGTCGTCTTGCTCCTTTGTTTTGGCTTAAGGCCAAGGTAGATCATGGAGATGGTGTCAGCTTGATTGATCCCCCCCTGTGATTGGGAGGGAATTTCATCCAGGGAAACGGTGTATTGCCGCCATCCTGGGGTAAGTTGTGTAATATAGGGCCCATATGGCTCACCGTAATGATTAGCTAACCAGATAGCCATTTCCTCTTCTGGCTCGGAAGTGTGGGCCCAAAAGCTAAGTGCCTTTGTCCCGCTGAGGGCGAATTCCCGGGGAAGCTCACCATATATCTGGGGTAGGTGGTCAATGGAGGGTGGTAAGGCCGTGGATTTGATGTCCACTTGCAGAGCCGTGTTACTGGGAAGGGGCATCCAGGGGGCATGGGGCAGAGCCATGGATTCGATTTCTATGTAATCTTGATGGGCTGGTAATACATGCCAGCGATCTTCTCCCCGATTCTCCCTAGAGACATCTAAGGCTGCCAAGATGACTTGGCCCTTGGTTGTCCTTGGTAGGCTACTTCTGATACGTATTTGTATGCCGGTAATATTTTCCCAAGTGGGTGCTCCTACAGGGGCCCAGTTTGTGGGAGATAAGATCAGATCCTGCCAGCCGATTAGGCTACCTAGGGAAATCGATTGTGTGTAGTAGCTGCCAAGCCCTGAATCTAGGATAATCTCCATCTGGATACCTGGCAAAGCCTGTGGTATCCCCAGGGTAAGTAGAAGCAAATTGTTCTTTGCCAAATTCAGAGCTTTGGGCATGGGCAGGATGGTGCTTACTTCACTACCAGTGCCCTCCAAAGTAAAATCTAGCTTGAGTGCCTGGCGGCTTATGCCCTCCCGGGGTATCCAACCGTTTTCTTGGTGTAAGCTAAGGTAGCTGCCTGTGGATGAGCCTGGAACGAGCCAGCGGTGGGGTTGGGCGATTTCGCTGTGAAGGGGTCGCCTTAGTGTGTGGGCCTCCATATCCTCCACTGTCTGTCCGGCTAGATCCCGGGATTGGAAGGTACGGCGCCAGATCTCTGCCCCTACATAAGGATAAATGCTGCCTGCACCTCCACCCACACCTTGCTCCCAAGATAAGGCTGTCCAGGTTAGTTTGGGTGGGGCTAGGTCGCTTTCCCATTGAGGATCTAGAGAAAGTGGCCAAGACCAAGAGGGATGGGTAGAGCCCCCAGGTTCTGTCCTAGCTAGATGAGTTATGCCCAGTTCACCTGGAACGGCCACATATTGGCCCCGAAAGCCTTGAAGTAAAGGGCTTCGGCCAAATGGATGGTGGGCAACTTGGTATTTGATGGTGAGATGACTTCCTTGGGCCTGCCAGCGCAATAGCTCTATTTGACCGAGTTCGTAGTCTATAAGATAGTCTTTACCCACCACAAGCAAGGTA
>JAAZMF010000196.1 GCA_012798955.1 Bacillota bacterium
ATTGGTTCTTGTTCCACGCCCGCCACCAAATCATAATCCGCTAACTCCGCCGACATTCTTAGGCCTGGTCGATCAACCCGGATATTCAACCGAATGGCATACCTTACTACGAGGGTAATCCCCGGTTGATCTGCTGCCACCTTGGGCTCCGCCATCACAACCACAGTATGGGAGCCACCGGCATCAAAAGGCACTTTCACTGTTCCCGTAACATAGGTGTCCTCTCCAGGGTAGACCTTGGCTTCTGCCGTGTCTAACTTAACCCAGTTCACCGAAGGGAACGTCTCTGGATTCGGCTCTTGATACGCCAAATTGCCATTCAAAAGTTGAACCGGCTGATACAAAGAAAGCAGTATAGTCTCGTCAGTGGCCCCAGGATTGAAGATAATCTCAAAATCCTTAGTATCCCCCGGCTTCATGTCTAGATCAATCACCAGAGGACGCACACCAAAAGCCCAGACCCCGGGAGATACTAGCAAGCATATGATACCAATCAGTAGAGCGCTTTTCCAAATTCCCAAGGCTTTTCTCATCCTACCACCCGCTCTCTAGAACGCCTCCTGCACATCTCCAGCTACCACTTATCTATTTGGCTGCCACAGTCACAACAGCTGTACCTCTGTAACCATCACTGGTAGCCCTTAGCTTCCACCATTCAGCAGCCGCATCATTCCACTTCGCATAAAAGTAGAGGGTCCGGGTATCTGTGGAGCCTGGGGTGAGGGCATACGATTTTTCATCTCTATCGGAGCTGCTAAAACTTAGGAACCACTCTAGCGCGCTATCGGGCGCGTTCTCTTCCCATGACAAGTCTCCTTCGACTAGCTCTCCAGGAGACGTCAATGTCACATCTACGCCGGTGTTAGTCTTAACATGGACTGAAGTAGTTCTTGTAAAACTATCACCTGGCGCCGTAAGGTCGATGGTCAGCGAATCTGCATCCACAGTCAGCTCCGCCCATTTGCCCACTGTTACGACCAAATCCGTTGACTTTGATATAGGGTCTTCCAGGTTACCACTGGCAGCAAACCCCAGGGCATTCACCCCAAAAACCAAGGACAACACCAAACCAACCAAAATCGCCTTTTTCATCATGTTTCCTCCCCATTGGGACTCCCTTGGTCGGTTTCACCCTAGCTCACCACCACCTATAGGTGACCAATTGAGGTGGCAGTTCATAGCATCCAATGAGTCAAATGCGCTAATACACAAATCAGCTCGTTTTTCCTACTGCTCCGCCATCACTGTAAATACGAGTCTACCCCGGTATTCACCGGCAATGGTCTCCCATTTGGTTAAAGCCTTAACCACTACTTCAAAGGATTGGTCTCCCGTTTCCGAAGAGGGCCTAAGGGAAATACCCCCGACCAGATTGCGGTTTTCTGCAACCAAGGTGCCGTTACGCTTGATATCCAAGGTAATGTCTTCCAGGGAAATAACGGGAGAATCCCCCCATGGGTCCCGGATGCTATCATCCGAAAGTGTTGGTGCTTCCCCTGTGATCTTCATGATCCAGTTATCATGGTCGGCCTTGACGATGGCTGTAATTGATTCCTTGGCCTTGTATGTGGCAGGGCCAGTGAGGGCATCAATCCGGACATCGCCCCCGTGAATAGATAGTGTCACCGGACCGGAAGCTCCCGGATTGGCATCTTTAGCCTCTAGTCGGATCTTCATAAGAGGTAACCCACTAACGTTAGTGCATCTAAGGTAGGTCACCCACTCCCCCTTGGGTCCCCATACTTTCGTGGAGATGCGGATGCGTAGCACGGCACTCTCACTGTCTTCGCTTAACACTAACACCGGGCCGTTAAGCCTTTGCCAGCCATTAGCATACGGCGTCATAATTTCAACATACTCCGGCGGGATGTCCATGCTAGAATCCGCTTGGTAGTAGAGACTAGTCCTAGCTGAACCGGGTTGCCATTTGATGCCAAGGTGGGAATTAGCATACCCATACCCATCATCATAGCTCTCACTTTCCTTGAACATCACTTTGGTATTATCCGGCGCTACATTAACATCGTACGATGCCCCCCAAGTCCCACCGGGGGCAACCATATGACCCACAAACAAACAGAGCATGAGGAACACGATTTTTCTAGGCTTCCTGTACAATACCTGCATTTCGCCCTGTCTCCTTTGCTCCCGAATCCTTCGTGCCTACTAGCTCATCCATAATCCGTAGCAGCTCGAGGCAACTTTGAAATGGACGCATATCCCCGGTTTGAACATGACCAACACGCCCTTGCCACGTCCCATGTTCAGTGCGCAATACCCGCACAACAAAGGTGGAAGACTTGGTGGTTGGGCCAAGAACCGTGGTTTTTTCATCAATAAAGCCACTCATCTATTCTCCCCCCACTGAACTTCTCACCTTAGCATACCAAGACATTCTTAAAAATTTCTCGAAAAATCCTCAAAATGCCTCTCCCCTATATATATAAGCCCGACTCCTACATGCTCTCTCTCTCGCCCATGAATCCTTTCGCTTCGACCTTCAGTATCTCATAGTCGATACTCACCCGTGTCCGTCCCGCTTTTTCGATACTATTTTTGATTCTCCGACCGACCACCTTGGCCCCAGTCTCTTCTGTGCCCCAGAGACAAATGGCGATCTTGTCGGCATCCCACTGGGATATGACATCTCCTTTGCGCAAACTAGAGGCCACTATACTCAAGTATCGACAGGCATGTTCACTAACCCCTCGGCCAATCAAGGACACCATCATCATGGTAACCGGTTGCCTACTGCGATCCCGTCTACGGCGCTCCACATGGCAAATGGATTCAAAGAGCTCCCGGTGGCAGACAAATGCCCCGCCACTAGCCTCCTCATCATCTACTGCTGCAGATAAGGACGGCCCATTATGCTGTATCATAGAGTACAGAGCCCTTGCTTCATGGCTAGGCTCTAGGCCAAACTCATCCTTCATCATGCGGGCATATGTATGATACTGAGTAGTTGCTTCATTATGTCGTCCGGCGTCTAGTAGATGACCCATAATGGCGTAATGTAGATCCTCTCTATATGGGTCTCTACGCAGTGCGTTACGGCAGACCCGAACAGCCTCAGACACGTCACCGGTTGTGGCTA
>JAAZMF010000197.1 GCA_012798955.1 Bacillota bacterium
CTCTAGGTAGAAGGAGTAGTTGCCGGCAAACTCACGGGCACGGCCCCGACTCACCTCAATAATGCGGCTGACAGTGCGATCGAGGAAGTAGCGGTCATGGGAGATGATGACAGCTGTCCCCCTGTAGCAGGAGATATATCTTTCCAGCCACTCCAACCCCGCGAAGTCTAGGTGGTTGGTAGGCTCGTCGAGCAACAGCATATCAGGGCACTGAAGTAAAACCACAGCCAATTCGAGTCGGGCCCTCTCGCCACCACTGAGCGTGTTCACGGGTGCCTGCTTGTCTGTAGTTAGCCCAAGGCCAGTGACAGTCTCCTCGATCCGGGTCTTGTATTCGTAACCACCAGCCTGTTCGAACGCTGTAACTACCTCTGCATATGTCACTAGCAGACGCTCTGTTTCCGAATCGTCGGCCTGGCACCTACTTAATCGCCTCTCCAACTGTCTTATCTGGTTCTCCAGGCCCTGCAGGTGAGCGACACCCTGAAGGAGTCGTTCCGTTACTGTCAATTCCGTGGGAGCAGGGACTTGTGCCAGATGGCCTATGCTCAGGCGCGATGGAACGGATACCGTTCCCCTATCCGGTGTTTCCTGGCCTGTGATGAGGTGGAAAATAGTCGTCTTACCGGAACCGTTGGCTCCGATAAGCCCTAGCTTCTCTCCCGGGTATACGGTGAGGGTCAAATCCTCAAGTACCGGTTCATAGCCGTAGTTCTTGCACACTTGTACAAGAGAGATCATGATATTCACTCCAATCTAAAGAAAAAACCGCGAGCCGAAGCTCGCGGTTTGTACGCCTCTAGGGTGCTTAAAGGTGTTGAAACGTGGCTTCGGGTTTCACCCGCAGCCACTCATTGGCAGTCTAGTATACCACTACGTGGTCACGGGTGAGGCTGATGTAACTAAAAAAGGGCACACTACTCCCTGGGCAAGAACCCTACCTGCAATTTGCACGATGTGGAAGTACGCCGAACGATCCATTTTCCAGCCTCCTTACAGACTATTCTTATTATAGCTGTGATGGCTGCTATGTGTCAATAACAGATCCTATCATCTGGCGCCACTCTACTCGATTTTGGGTGTATTTGGCCCTAGGCCCCTCGGATATTGGGTCACCATCTTGGCAAGGGTCTAGCCATGCTATCGATATACTAAGCCCGCAAACCCGATCAATTTGGCATAGGTCGCAGGAGGGATACTCCAGCTCAACGCTGAAGTTAGATGCTTGTCACTACATAAGAAACTTTTTCAAAGTCATTGTGAGTTGTTGTGGCTACCCACAAGTTTATCAAGGAGATGGGGACTTTGTCAGATCAAATTACACTATCTTTTTTACAGGAGTACATAAGGAAAAAAGACCATAGGCCAGAGTTGAAACATGCTTATTTCTTGAAGTTAATAGAAGAGGTTGGTGAATTATCCGAAGTCCTGTTAAAGGGCAGGAGAATGGAAGCGCAAAATATCAAAGGAACTATAGAAGAAGAACTCTATGATGTGCTTTATTATGTTGTAGCCTTGGCCAATGTTTACGATGTTGATTTGGAGCAAAGTTTTAGGCTCAAAGAGGAGCTTAACAAACTGAAATACGGACATTCATTATCCTAGCATTCTATCGGGCGTCTAGGTGGGTTTACCTTGACGCTTACGTCTGTTCCCTGAGGTGAAAAACAATCCTCGGTTGGTATCGGGGCGGATCAAATCAATCGTACCGATCCGATACTACCACCTGCCCCCAACAGCCAACCCCATGAGCCTCCTCGAGCCATGCCTCGGCCTAGTCCCCGGCGGCCGCGTCATGGTTAGCTGTTCCCGGAAGTCGGGGCTCGATAGTGCTTGGCTGATCACCATTTCGCAAAGGGGAGGGCCATTGTCCTGGGTAGAATCGCTACTAGTCTCAACTCCGTCGCAAGTCTCATTGCGGGTTTTGGTAATCACCTTTGTCCGCCCATAGCGGGCTTCATACGAACTGAGGCAGGCGAAATTCGCAGGTATCGGGGACTATGTATACAAAGGGAGCATGAAACGCTAGCCCCGTGGCGGGCATCTCTCCGGATTCTGGTTAGTGCAGGACTAATACCGTCAACATCCCCGTCTGCGGATCGAAAACGCACGGGGTAGTCCCTATCAAATCCACTCGATTACAATCTGCCCGGTTCTTGGTGCAATGTTATACCCATTGGGTGCCGGGAGATTGAACATTTCACTGCTAACTGCAGGTTGGAGCGTATGCCTTCAGTATTTCTTCCTCCGTCACTAGGTTTGTAGACATGGTGCCATACTGGCCGCTACCCATTTTCATTGCAGCCGGCAGCTGAGGCTTTGCCAGTTCTACCAGGAAGGTCTCACTTCGGGAGGATTATTCCAGATGAGGTGGGAATATTTATAAGGTGTCGATGACCAAGGTAGGTCAACTACCCACGACTAAAGTCGTGAGCTCCCTCGGCAAAACTCTCGTGGACAACGCCGGTGGAGCGCGATAACGGCCCAGCGCAGCCAAAGGAGGAGCACTCGTATGGACCAAGGAGTCCTAAAACGCATTGACGAGAAAAAGGCACGCCTTGATTGTATGCGCCCTTTGACTACTGGTGAGATAGAGCGCCTAAGAAGTGAGTTTTTAGTGGAATTCGCCTATAGCTCTAACGCTATTGAAGGCAGTACACTCACCTTGCGGGAAACAGCTATGATTTTGGAAGGGCTCACCATCGACAAGAAGCCCCTTAGAGAACACCTAGAAGTAGTAGGCCAAAAAGATGCCTTTGAATATATCCTGGAGCTCGTGGATAATCAAATCCCGCTTAGCGAAAGGGTTATCAAAGAAATACACAGCCTTGTTCTGATAGATAAGCCGAAAGATAGAGGTGTCTACAGGCGGGTGCCTGTAAGAATCTTGGGATCTGATTATGCA
>JAAZMF010000198.1 GCA_012798955.1 Bacillota bacterium
AATTAGTTTTGCGCTATTATATTGAACACTGTTCAGGATAGGTGGATCAACAATGTCTACAATCGGTATCAGCCAGAAACTCCTTAACGCCTATGATGGCCTCACTCCATCAGAGCGCAAAGTAGCCGATTACATATGGAATCACCTAGATGCGGTCACTCATCTTTCCAGCAGGGAGCTGGCCAAAGAAGCCGGCGTAAGCCTTGGCACTGTCATCAACTTCTGCAGGGCTATTGGAATGGATGGTTTCAACTCTTTAAGGCTAGCCATTGCCCGGGAGATGGGGAAAAAGCAGCTCCTTGACACATCCATGGGGCAAATCAATCCGTATTTTCGGTTGTTGATAGATACCATGGTTGCAACCAGCCAATCGCTGGATTCCGATGAACTGGAGAAAGCCAGCCAGATCCTTGCCAGTGCCTCATCTGTTGTCCTTTTTGGTGGTGGTTCATCGGGAAAGATATGCCACTTAGCAGCTGAAATGCTAGCTCATTTCGGTCGCTTGGTTACCAGCTTTGACCAGCTCTCAACATTACGGGCAGCGGCCCAATCAGTTACAGAAGGTACAGCAGTCATCGTGGTCTCCCACCGAGGTCAGGAACCCAACGTGGTCGAGACCCTCAAACTATGTCGTAAGCGGGGGGGCAGGACCATTTGTATCACAAATTCCAATGCCAATCCTCTAGCCCTTGAGTGTGAGGTTGTCCTCCAGACATCTGTCAAGACCCTCGGTTCCGACCTAGATATGATTATCCAACCTGTACGAGAAGCGCAAATGGCGGTTATTCATCTCCTGGTCCTAAAAGCACTGGGGGAGCATCTGCTCTACCCGGAAGTGGCAGCAAATCCCAGGGAGGTGATACCCACCAAAAAACATGAAGGCCCAGATGTATGAGTGGAGGTGGATCATGAACAAGACAGCGAGGACTTTCTCACTAATCAAGCCATACCTTTTTGTTGCCCCAGCACTGGTTTTCATAATTATGTTCACTGTATATCCTGTTCTCCATACACTTTACTTAGGATTTCTACGTTGGGGCGTGCTTTCTCCGGAACCAATCTTCATTGGGTTAGAGAATTACCGTGAAGCACTGGCATCACCGGTTTTTTGGCAAGTGTGGGGCAACACTATAACCTATTCCCTGTGTACAGTGATTGGCACGATAATTCTTGGACTGGCTCTGGCCCTTCTTGCCAACAATGAACGCATCAAAGGGCAGATGTTTTTCCGGACTTCGCTTTTCTATCCACATATGTTGCCCTGGGCTGTTGCGGCCATGGTGTGGATGTGGATGTTCCAACCCCGCAGGGGGCTCATTAACAACCTTTTTGGGCTAAAGATCGACTGGCTCCGCAGTGCCGAGTATGCGCTACCCGCGGTGATTATCGCAGCTATATGGAAAGGCACTGGTTTCAACTTTCTCCTATTTCTATCGGGATTACAGAGTATTCCCAAGGAGTTCTATGAAGCCGCAAGACTTGAGACAAATAGCTGGTGGCATCAGTTCCGATATATCACTTTGCCTATGCTCAGTCCCACTACCTTTGTAGTGATACTTCTAGCCATCATCGGCTCTTTCCAATCAGTTGACTTAGTATACATCATGACCCAGGGGGGACCCGCAAACCACACAAATGTAATCATTCACTACATCTATCAGCAAGGTATAGCTAGTTGGAGGCTAGGTTACGGCAGCGCGCTGAGCTTCATACTGTTTGCCATGCTCCTCATTCTCACCATAATCTATCTAGTGCTTATGGAAAAGAGGGTTCAATATGAAAGATAGCGGTATGCAAAGCAAGATTCGTCTCTCATTGAATTACTTGATTCTCACCGCCTTCTCATTCGTGACCCTTTTTCCTTTGCTGTGGATTATCGTAACGAGCTTTAAGGGGCAAGCAGACATCTTCCGAACCCCCCTTGCCATACTACCTCCGAAGATGATGTTTATATCCAACCTTCAGGAAGTACTAAGTAGAGCCCCTTGGGCTACCTACTTCCAAAACACCATTGTATTGGTGTTTGGACTTCTCGCTGTGCAACTAGTAGTGTCGATCTTGGCGGCCTATGCCTTTGCTTTTTTTGAATTTCGGGGCAAGAACTTGCTTTTCGTCCTGGTTCTGGCCAGGCTCATGATCTCTCCCGACAGTGTCCTCCTGCCAAACTACCTCACCATTATGCGGCTTGGCATTATGGATACCCTTCTGGCGGTCGGTTTGCCTTACGTAGGATCTGCCCAGGCCATTCTCATCATAAGGCAAGCCTTTCTCCAAATCCCCAAGGAGCTCAAAGAAAGTGCCATGATTGATGGTTGCAGTGATTTGGGTTTCCTACATAAGATTGGCCTACCCCTTGTGAAGCCGGCCATACTGACCTTCAGCATTATCAGTGTGGTGTATCAATGGAACGCCTTCTTCTGGCCCATGCTAGTGACAGAAAGTAATGCTGTTCGCACACTGCCTGTTGGTCTTGCCCAATTCGGACTGCGGGCTGAAAGTGGTGCAGAATGGGGACTGACCATGACCGCAACCCTACTAGTTGTCACACCTATCTTGGTGGCATTCGCTGTTTTCCAAAAACAATTCATCAATAGTTTTTTGCGTTCCGGTTTGAAATAGTGAGGAGCTAAGGAGGTACGATGCCTGGAAGTAAACAAGTTCCTGCTTAGAAAACACCTTGGAAAAACACCAACAGGAAGGATGAATCCAATGAGAAATTCCAGAGTTATTGCCTTGCTAATCGCTGTGCTCGTGGTGAGCTTAGGCTCCATAGCCAGTGCGGCTCCCCTTGAGCTACGTTTTCTGTTTCCGGTTAACACTGCTGGTCCTTTGGCCACAGCCATGGAAGACATAGTGGAAGAGTTCAACAAGTCCAACCCTGATATCCAGGTGAAAGCCATATTCACTGGCAATTACAGCGCTACAAATGACCGGATTCGCACCACTAGCCTAGCAGGGAACCCACCTCATATTGCCCTGACCGCTATGGTAGAAGCCTTGGCATTACATGAGCTGGATGTGATCGTTGACCTGAGATCATATATTGAAGCAGAAGGCCCAGATTTCTACAGTGATTTCATTGACGGGTTCTGGCGAGGCGTTCAGCTAAGAGACGGGATCCTGGGATTACCTTTCCAGCATAGTGTCCCCCTGGCCTATTACAACAAAGAAGCCTTAGCCGAAGCAGGTCTAGATCCTGACAATCCCCCTGTCACCTGGGCTGATACTAAAGCGGCGGCAGAAGCAGTAATTGCCCACAACCCCAAACGCCTAGCGATAATCTCCCCCGGTGATACCTGGGTGATGCAAGGCTTTGTCGAGTCCAATTCAGGGTCATACAGTAAAGACCTACGAACCCCAACCTTTACCGATCCCAAGGTCATCGAGGCATTTCAATTCTTCTATGACATGGTACACACCTGGGATCTACTTGCTATACGTAGCTATGGTGAAGCTTCGGAAGATTTCTTAGCAGGCGATGCCGCCATCATGTACAACTCCACCGGTTCAATGGCTTTTGTACGGGACAATGCCTACTTTGATTGGAGCGTAGGACCTTTGCCAAGGAATACGGTACACTCCTTCCCCTACGGGGGTGGTGGCTTGTTCTTGTTTAAGGGCCATCCCGCCGAGGAAGAAGTAGCGGCCTGGAAATTCATGAAATATTTAACCAGCCCTGCCATAACTGCTAGATGGTCAAGGGCGAGCGGGTATTTCGCTGTACGTAAATCGGCGTATGAACTTCCAGAAATGAAGGCTTATATGGAGCAATTTCCTCAAGCCGGTGAAGCAGCTAGGCTTCTGGAGTATACCAATGCAGAGTGGACGATGGATAGACGCTCTGAAGCGGTCCAGACGGCTAGTGACATCATAGAAGAAGTGTTAGTGCTAGGCACAAAGACACCACTAGATGCTATGAACGAGATCCAGCAAAAGCTGAGCGAGTTGTATCGATAAGCAAATATGGTTGCTGCCCCGCCTAGCCCCGGGGCAGCACATCGCTTTGGAGGAAGATGACTATGACTATTTTAGCAAATCACGCCCATGTTTTCCCTGAGGAGGTCTGGTCGGAAGGTAGTCTCGAAGAATTGCTCAGACTAATGGATGCCTGCCAAATTGATCAGGCAGTTGCATTTGCACCCTTCGCTGATCAAGTCCGAAAGGTCGGTATTGAACCCAACCTATGGCTAGCCGACGAACTAAGAAAACACGACCGCATCTATGGATTTGGCACAATTGACCTAAAGGCCGGCGGACTTGCCGGTCAAGTTGAAACCATTGCCCAGCTAGGCTTTAAAGGGATAAAGCTTCACCCAGCCTTTCAGAAATTCAACATCCTGGCAGAAGAACTCCACGAATTATATGCGGCCGCAGAAGAGTTGGGCCTTTTACTTTGCTTTCATCTAGGTGTGCACTGGCATCTAATCAAAGACTATCATCCCCTCCTTTGCGATGAATTGGCCCATCTATATCCACGCCTAAAATTCACAATGGAGCATGTAGGTGGTCTAAGCTTTTTCCTAGATGCCCTAGCCGTACTCACAAATAATCTGGAGAGCAAAAACGTCTATGCTGGAATCACCAGTGTGTTGAACAAAGACAAGAATCTGCTATGGTATTTAGGCCCCGAACGCATGGAGTTACTGGCAGCACTTATAGGTAGTGAGCAGATGATATTTGGGCTAGATTTCCCATACAACGGAATCTACGAAACAAAGGAAACCATCGATATGATCCAAGGACTCGACCTTTCCAAGGAAGATAAGGCAAAGATCCTAGGAGGCAACCTCTCGGCATTGCTGAGTAAATAGCTAAGCGCCCCACCACCCCTGCATGGTAATCCAAGAGATTACGGGGGCATACCCTTGCGGTGAATATGGAGCCAGACCATCATGGCAAACCTGAAGGCACGTTGCAGGGTCGGTGGCCAACTAGAGGAGACTTTCTTTTAGGAAAATCATGAAAAGCCCCCGGGAAAGCAGTTTCAAGGGGGCCTTAACGTTTATGGTGTAAAGGGATCTCCCGCCTCTTCTGCCATCCCTTCAATGCACCGCCAAGGGATGGATTCAGCTCTTCCCTATCCAAAGGCTTGAAAAGATAGTCCACCGCCTGGGAGCCAATAGTCTATTTCATAGAGGAAAATCACTGTAGCCGCTCATTACAATAGCCTTCGCCCAAGGGAACTCATCATCTATCGTTTTGAATGCTTTGCACCCTTGCATCGTCGCCACAAAAACCCCCAACGTCTTGAAGAAAATTTTGGCATTCGTGAATCTTTCGTGCTACAATATATTCGCAAGACCTATCTCGTTCGCACAACGGCGCACAATACACACTATTTGGCAAACCATTCGAAAGGGTGGGACGCAAAGCCATGGGTTTAAGGCTCTTTCGGAGCTACAACTGCCAGGCTGCAGGAGAGATTAGAGCGGCAATCTCTTTTGGAGGTTGCCGTTTGTGCCGTTTAGGGGAGAGCGAAAATCTGGCAGAAATCAGAAGGGAGGTTAGACAAGAGCCAGCACAGCAAGGGTTAAGTTGTTGCTAGGGCTGGTATTTCCCATGTATCCAGGTTCAATTGAAATGACTATTATTATAAAGTAACTAAGTAAGTCTTACCGCACGTCGTGCGCTAGGAAAAAGGAGACAACAAAATGGCACTGAGAGATGAGAAGAACCCCTTTAGACGAAGTCTGCAATTCAAGCTAACTACATTTTTCGTGTTGGGAGTTTTCATTGCCGTAGGGTTGGTTGGCTATACCTCCATCATGACACTGCGCAGTAATCTAGAAAACGAAGTGGAGAAAAACCAGATGCTATTGG
>JAAZMF010000199.1 GCA_012798955.1 Bacillota bacterium
CTTCCCGTTTCAATCCACGCCCCCGCGTAGGGGGCGACCGCTCCGGAACCTCCGGTCATCCCCGTCAATGTAGTTTCAATCCACGCCCCCGCGTAGGGGGCGACAGGGGGTCCCAGAATCAACTTGTAGGCGGGCTTTCTAGGCCGAAATCCGAGAACCCCCATATTCCCACTACTGGACTCCATCCATTTCTTCATCATAATGACCAAAACGCCCTTCTTATGCGGGTTGCGAACAAGCCAGGGAAAGCATGTGAGCTTAGGGTTCGCAGACAACGACACTAATCAGCCTAGTCGTCTTTTTCTGTAAAAGGCGAGCAACTCCTGCCCGGATGCGACAGTCGAGAAGCTAGAATACTTCTATACTAGTAACTAGTCCTATCCCTGTGTGTAATTACTTTGAACTGCAACGAAAATCCTTTCCCCATTTCTGGCGGCTGTATCTTATCGGAGACGGAACTCAGGGCGAGCGAAGGAAGTACTACAACTCATGCCCTTGGGTTAGAGCTGATACAAACTCAACAAGTCCGACTGAGAGTTTGACGCTTTACCAAAAACGTCGGACAATCAGGACAGACACCATTATCCATAGGAAAACGACGGGAAAAGCGTAGTACCATCGCTTGGGTTGCCCATGTTGCCATAGGTCCTTCGCCTCTTCCCTACAGCTTTCAAAAACAGACTTCGGGATCAACCTAATGGTTAAGGTGACCAGCAAAGGCAGGATAAGCAGATCATCCAGATATCCCAGCACCGGGATGAAATCCGGCACTAGGTCAATTGGCGAAAGGGCATAAGCAACGGTGACTCCAGCTGCAATCTTAGCAATCAGTGGCGTCTTAGGCCTTTTTAGAGCAAGAAATATTGCAGAAATGTCCGCTTTCAGCTTCTTGACACGTTCTTCCCAGTTCATATGAAGCCCCCCGATCGCTTTGGCCAGATCTAAACTACCCATACATCAAATATCTAGTCGCCACTCCGTGGCGCGATAGTCTTACCCACCGATACTCACGCTTTGGCGACAAAATCCTTGCATCTCATCACTGACAGGTATATCTCATATAGTACCATGAGTTTGCAGACCGATAAACAGCATGTGGCAGCCTCCAAACAATCTAGCAAGATGCCGGAAATGCCTGATGGTATTGTTAGCCTTCTAGCATAGTTGGCAGTTCGACAGGAGAATTGGACTTGGTGGCGAATATGTAGTTATCAACATATAATAGAGTTCGGTCCGCTAGGGGAGCATATGGCTGAGAATGGAGACCTCTTGGTTTCCTAACCCTTAGAACCTGTAGGTTAGTACCTGCGTAGGGAATGCGGTGGAGTCATGCAAGTAAGAGCCGTAACCTACTGGTTACGGCTTTTTCCTTCCTGAGTATTATCCTTTCATAGGAAGGGGGCCGAACCGAGGAGGCGTTTTTTGTGCAAAAACAATGGGACACACGGGTAATGGTGGAGGTCGCTGTGGCCGGAGCACTAGCCCTGATTCTGGGCATGCTGCGGCTCTACCGCATGCCTTACGGTGGCTCCATCACCCTGGAGATGGTGCCGATCTTTGTAGTGAGTCTGCGGCATGGGGCACGTTCCGGTGCTTGGTCGGGTTTGATAGTGGGGATACTCAAGCTTGTATTGGACCCGTATATTATTCATCCAGTACAACTAGTGATGGATTATCCATTGCCCTACGCCGTATTAGGTATTGCTGGTTTGTTTGCCTACCAACCCACCTTAGGGGTAATCCTAGCCACTGCAGCCCGCTACGTAGTGCATGTATTGGCTGGGGTGGTCTTTTGGGGTAGCTACGCACCCGAGGGCATGAATCCCTGGGTCTATTCCTTAGGATACAATGCGAGTTACCTAATACCTAATGCCATCTTGGCTGTGCTAGTGATCTTGCTACTAAGGAAAAGCCCACTCTTGAAGCCAGGCAATCTGGATAGATAACTTGGAGGGAAACCAGCTTTGGGTAAGGGGAAGTTCCATAGAGGACTTATCTTCTGTAATGGCGAGTTTTCTCCAGAGGATGTCCCTGCAGTTCGGGAAACGGATCTGGTGATCTGCGCTGATGGGGGTCTAGGGCACGCCCGGGCGGTAGGCTTGACCCCCCATGTAGTGTTAGGAGATTTTGACTCCCTCAAAAGCGCGGATCAGAAGTACCTGCACAGCCACCGCGGTACCATTGAGGTGTTTCAGTATCCCGCCGAAAAGGACAAGACCGACGGCCAGTTAGCTGTGGAGTATGCACTTGATGCAGGTGTGCAAGAGATCTGGATATTCGGCGCGCTCGGGGGCCGAATTGATCACACCCTAGGCAATATCTTGTTGGGAAGGCTGTGTATAGACCGGGGTGTGGCCCTGTGGCTAGTTGGGCACAGACAGCATGTGTGCATGCTTCGGGGACCGACGGAGGCCTTAGTCAAGGGCAGCCCAAAAGATTATGTGTCACTGCTTCCCCTCACCACGACTGCCTCGGGTGTAACGACAGCCGGTCTGTACTATCCTCTGCAAGAGGCCACATTGTACTTAGGAGAGACTAGGGGGCTAAGCAACGAGTTGACTGGCAATACTGGCAAAGTTGAGGTAAAAGATGGTACTTTGCTTGTTGTGCGAACCAACCGAGATGAAGGAAACCACACAACAGGGCACTCTAGGTAGAACTCTCCCCCGGGCACCAAGAACAGAGGAGTAGGCCGAACCAGATAAGAACAAGTTGGGTGGCACTGGATCATTTCCCAGGGCCACCCTATCAATCTCTTGTATGGTGCAAGCTGCGACTAGAAGCAACTAGCCCCCGTTCCCCTACGTTCGACCCCACATGAGCATTTGCTTGCCACCTGCCAATCACAGGCAAAGATACCTAGGTTCCTCTTGTAGGACCTCCACTAACCACCGGATCATGTCCATGGAACGGATCAACCTCAAAGTGGAAGCACCGACCTGACCAATCTTCATGATTCCTCGGCTTATTAGCTCATTATCTATGCGTTCGAACTGTCTCGGTGTCCCCCAATCGTGGAGGTACATTGACTTTGTGTGTTCATTGCCCATATGATCGATAATCACGGCTTCGGTGGGTTGCTTCTGCAGATGATAAGGGACTTCGGCTAGTTCCTCGCAGGTATGAAGTGTTGTATTCGACCCTTGGCCCACCCCGATGAGCAGAATATGACCTCCCCATTCCGCAAGCCGATAATAGGGCGAATGCAAGCCACAGGGAGTTACACAATCTGCATGGCCCGCTAGGAGAAAATCGACCCCATAGCCAATTCCCGCAACAGAATGGGTTGGGTGTAGACTCCGCTTAGCCTCCGAGTGCTCCATGAAAACTGCAGGGATCCGTCCCGTCCAGCAAGGACTATGCCTAACATCAAATACCGGTGGCTGGGCTGGGCCATCATGCTCCGTACCAGTCAGAGTCGGGACCAAGACAATCCCTTCCTCACCCACCACCTCCAGCAAAGCATCAATTACAGCGTCGGCCCCACCCACTACATGACCGAAACTGCTGAGAGAGCTATGCACCAACAGGCCATCACCTAGCTTAAGGCCCAACTCCTGTAGACCCTTGATGATATCTTGCTTAGTGACTGAAGGTGTTTTTCGATCCTCCATTGATAATACCCCCTAGCCAAGTACTAGCCTTTGATGTCTTCGGAGTGATTCCTTGGATGAATGTCCTCTAGCTTAGGCAATCGATGATTTCAGATGACGGGACCATATAGGCTACCCATATACACCGGATAGCCCACATTTCTTTCCTAAATTTAGTGTGTTGACGTGTAGCTTGTTGTGTGTACCCCAGCTTGCACAGGAACTCCCACCTTTTCATGGCCTTACACAGAGTGCTCTCCTAACTTGAAGTGGGCGATCAGTGCTTCCAGCGTCTGGCCTAAACTTGCAAGTGATTCTGCTGTACTAGCAATTTCCTCCATGGAGGCTGATTGCTCCTCGCTAGATGCCGCAATCCCCATAGCCCCTTCTCGAATCTCAATGCTAGCCTTGGCAACTTGATCGATCATAGGTGTGACAGCACTTAAGTTCTCGATGATACCGTCAAAATCCGATTGCGTACGGGCTAGCCTCTCTACACCCTGGATAATTTCGGCATTACTCGCATCGAACACGGCTACCGCTTGCTTGGCTTCCTCACTTACCTTTCCTACTATGTTTCGAATATTGCCAACAGACCCCTGGGTCATCTCTGCTAGCTTTCTTACTTCATCTGCAACTACAGCAAAGCCCCGGCCATGCTCTCCGGCTCGAGCCGCTTCTATAGCAGCGTTGAGAGCTAGCAAGTTAGTCTGCTCAGCAACATCGGAGATTAAGTCCACGATAGCATTGATCTGACCAATGGCATCAGATAGCTCGTGCATGACATTCTTGGATTCATCAGAGGAAACCTGAATCCCCTCCATACTACGAGCAGTGAGGACCATCTGCTCTTTGCCACTATCTGATAGACCCTTAATGGAATCTGCTTTCTCAGCCATATCCCCGGCATTTTCAGCCATCTGCTCAACAGAGCTAGCTAAGTGCCCAATCGTAGCACTCACTTCCTCTGAAGCAGCTGCGTTCTCCTGACTAGCTGCCGATAGCTGCTGACTGGATGCTGAAGCCCTCATCACAAC
>JAAZMF010000200.1 GCA_012798955.1 Bacillota bacterium
GGGGTATATGAGCCTGCGATGAGCACATAGATCATACTGTGATCAATCTTCCTCAAGATACGAGTCCATCGCTCCGATACACGCAAAGAGTGATATATAGTGCTAGCTGAATAGAGCAATACCAAGCTCCCTCCATAGACGGCAAAAGCCACTACATGGCGGGCACTCCCTCGGGTTGCTCCCTTATACACCAACAGAATCAGACCTAGAACCGATAGCACAGCACCGATCATGTGACTTAGAGCATTGGCTGGTTCCTTGATCTTGCGAATATCAATCAATCCCTTCCAAGAGAAAGCCGACTCTGCTCCCTTGCCATAAAACTAGGAAACTGAAAAGCTAAACTCTACCAAGCCGCTATTTGGGACAATTCTAACCCCCGTATCCTCCCGACTCCAGTCAAGTTCGTCCTCTAGGTGTAGCCTAGTCTTGTTCCGCATTAATATGCTCCAAGGTTTCGTTGCCCCCGTAACCTTTGCCGTGTAGCGTCGCCCTTGCCTTGAGATTGCCAAACTCATTTCCAAATCCCCAGTTGGATCATGCACTTTGGCAACAGCAACCTGATTATCCTCTAGCTCAAACACATGGAACGTTATATTGTCGGCGTAATCGTAGTCCGGCACCGAATCCTCGTGCCCTATGGCGAGTATGGAGTTACCCTTAACCATTAGTGGCAAACTCATGTAGTCATGCTGTTCCCGTACCCAGCGACCACCCTCTACCACTGCATTGGTGAAGAAGTTGACCCATTTACCGGGAGGCAGATAATAATCTACCTCTCCCTCTGGGCTAAAGACTGGCGCCACTAATAGAGATTCCCCAAGCATATACTGGCGATCAAG
Organism: Bacillota bacterium; assembly: GCA_012798955.1. Classification (GTDB taxonomy): domain Bacteria; phylum Bacillota; class Limnochordia; order DTU087; family DTU087; genus JAAZMF01. Next base: position 843 of record JAAZMF010000200.1, read on the forward strand.
ATAATCACATCCCGGATCGTCGGGGAATTCCAAGAACATAGCCCTCATGACCGGGAGACCTTTCCCATGGGCCTCACAGGCAACGGAAAAAACATACGGCATCAGACGGCATTTGAGCTTCGTAAAAAACCGTAGTACATCTACAGCTTCGTCGTCAAAAAGCCATGGAACGCGATAAGATTTGCTCCCGTGTAACCGACTATGGGACGACAATAGCCCAAAAGCAATCCACCGCTTATACAAATCCGGGGTAGCTGTATCTTCAAAGCCCCCAATGTCGTGGCTCCAGTATCCAAAACCCGATAACCCTAGGGAAAGCCCTCCCCGTAGGCTCTCCGCCATGGATGGGTAATTTGCTGAGCAATCTCCTCCCCAGTGCACAGGGTACTTTTGACTGCCCACTGTAGCCGATCTCGAAAACAATACAGCGTTCCCCTCTCCCACCTCTCCCTCTAAGGCCTCAAACACTACTTTGTTAAAAAGGAGGGCATAGTAGTTATGCATTTTCATAGGATCAGAGCCATCATGATAGACAACATCGGTGGGAATGCGCTCGCCGAAGTCGGCCTTAAAGCTATCCACTCCCATATGAACTAATCGCCGAAGGTGATCAGCATACCACCTGCAAGCTGCAGGATTGGTAAAGTCAACAATAGCTAAGCCGGGTTGCCACAGATCCCACTGCCATACATCCCCATTTGGCTTCCTAAGTAAGTATCCTTTTTCTAATCCCTCGGAAAATAACGGTGAACGTTGTCCAACATACGGGTTTATCCACACGCAAATCTTAAGGCCCCGATCATGTAATCGTTTGAGCATGCCCCAAGGATCAGGAAACACATCTTCGTCCCACTCAAAATCGCACCATTGATATTCTCTCATCCAAAAACAGTCGAAATGAAAGACATGAAGCGGCAGATCCCGTTTGGCCATACCCTCGATGAATTCATTGACCGTTTCCTCGTCATAATCAGTTGTGAATGATGTGGTGAGCCATAACCCAAATGACCATGGGGGAGGCAATCCTGGCCTCCCGGTGAGGGCGGTGTACCTCCCTAGAACCTCTTTCGGTGTCGGCCCATTGATAATGTAGTAATCTAGGCACTCTCCAGGTACACTAAACTGTACTTTTGACACCCTTTCGGAAGCAACTTCAAAGGATACACACTCAGGATGGTTAACAAACACCCCATAGCCCCTATTAGTTATGTAAAAAGGTATATTCTTGTATGCTTGTTCACTACTAGTGCCGCCATCCTTGTTCCAGATGTCCACCACTTGACCGTTCTTAACAAAGGAAGTGAACCTCTCTCCTAACCCATAAACACATTCACCCACTCCAAGATCTAGCTGCTCCTTAATGTAGGTGTTCCCACTAGCAGTTTGCCTGACATATCCCATACCTCGGAAGCCACTACCTGTAATGCGCTTCCTGTCATTGAAAAAGTCAATGGCCCAAGCCTCTTTTTCTACCCTGGCACTAAGGTTACCGGTGGTAAAGGTTACGGAGCCTTCCGTATCAGTAATGTGACACTTCACGTCCTGGTTTATTTGAAGCTCGAACTTTGGTCCGGCATCTTTTGCACCCTGAAAGTGGGAGATCTGCACCCGAATCACGTCTGCCATAGGCGAAGAAAGTCTTACAGTTAACACGGGCCCTCCTAAAGTGGCCCCCCGGTCACTGATATGGCGACAAGGTGCAAAAACCTCAAGTGCATCTTCATGAATCACAGTGCTATGGACTTCAACAGGACTGTGAATCTCAAATCCTTCCTGGATAAGCCAGTTACCATCAGTGAATTTCACCACTGTCACCCTTTCATCCCAACAAGCGAACCATCAAGGGAATCGTAACTACACTGAGCAGTGTCGTAACAAACACTGCCGCGACCGCGAATTCGCCGTCTCCCCCATATTTTTGCACTAATACGGGAGTGCTAGCCATACTAGGCATAGAGGCAACGATCAGGACGACCATCCTCACCATGGGCTCTAGGTTAAAAGGCATCACTAGAAAATATGCCATCACAGGATACAAAATCAATTTGCACAGGCACACCACCCCTAACTCCAGATTAAGGGTCCTAGACTTAACCTCTAGCCCTGCCAGCAAATAGCCGGTCAGCAACATGGCCAAAGGCACAGTGGCATTCCCCATGATCCGGAGAGGTGCTAAGACCAATTCGGGAACAGTGATGCCCATTCTATTGATAGATAAGCCTACAATGGTTGCCATGAGAGCCGGATTCAAAAGTGACCTAAAGCTCTTTGCGTTGATGGGCCCCCCTTGCAGGGCGAAAATCGCCACTGAGAAAAACGCTGTCGAGACTCCAATATCGTATAAGACGGCATAGGCAAGCCCTTCTTGACCTAAAACCGATAACACCACTGGGTATGCGATAAAGCTAGAATTAGGCATGGCACACAGCACCATAAAAGTGCCCCGGCGATGGGGTGACATGGGCATGATTCTGCCTAACCCACTAGCTAACCCACTCATGATTGCGATCATGGAGAAAGCTATAATCGGCGCGTAAATCGCTGAGATAAGTCGCTCCCAAGTGATCTCGGAGGTCATAGAAACAAAGATCAAGGACGGCAAGGTAATATTCATGACGGTATCGGCAAAAGATTGCCTTGCCTCTTCCTTGAATGTACCGGTTTTGCGTGCGATGACGCCAAACAATGTGAGAGAAAAAACGGTCAAAACTCGCCAAAAAATATCGGATGTGGAGACAAAAACGTCCATAGCTCGCCCCTATCTTGTCATCGATTTATGCTGCCAATTGTGCCCCTCAAATCCGCAATCCCTGCGCAATCCCATGATACCATATCTTTGAGTACTATTCTTGATCCCATCGCCAAACCCTTCGTCAACGCTCACAAGAGAAAACTCTTAGATAGGCGCCATATTAGGAGGTCATCGGGTAACAAAAACAGCCCGAATGCATAAAGTTGCTCTTGCATTGCATATATTTCCATTGTATAATTGGGCACATAACCACGCTAGAAGACGAAGGGAGTCGTGTTGTAATGATATCAAAGATGCAGATTGTCGTTATTGGTCTTGTCATGCTGCTAACGCTAGTGCCATCAGTTCAAGCTGTAGCCACCTCCATCGAAGCAGTCAAAGAGGATGCCGTTGCCTTTGCTGAGGCCAACGGGGATTTGACGGTGGATATCGCCAAGTCGTTGTGGGATTACGCAGAGGTCGGTCTAGATGAATACAAGTCCTATGTCAAAATCAGAGATGTATTGGCTGAGCATGGCTTTGCAGTCCACCAGTCGGTAGCCGATATCCCCACTGCCTTAGTTGCCACCTGGGGCCAGGGCGCCCCCGTGTTAGGCATATACGAAGATATTGATGCCCTGCCAGGTATCGGCCACGGTTGTGGCCATAACCTAAATGCCGCCGCAGGTGTGGTGGCTGCCATCTCCATCAAGAACGCCATGGAAGCACACTCTGTGCCGGGTACCATCAAGGTGTTCATAAACCCAGCCGAAGAAGTATGGGATGTGGCTCCACTAGTTGCCGCCGCCGGTTATTACGATGATGTGGACGTACTGATCAGTACCCATGCTGCGACCAGCAACACTTCGGAATTCGGTAGCACTATGGCTATGGATCATGTGGAATACAAGTTCAAGGGCACCCCGGCCCATGCCGCGGCTGCACCAGAGAAAGGTGCCAGCGCCCTAGACGCTGTTGAGATCATGAATATCGCGGTCAATTTCCTTAGAGAACACCTAATACAAGAGATGCGCATCCATTACGTCATCACAGACGGCGGAGCTGCACCCAATATCGTGCCCGGGACGGCTGCTAGTCGGTATTTTATTAGGGGACCTAAATACCCCGATGTAGCATATGCCCGGGAGCGCATCGACAATTGCGCCAAAGGGGCAGCACTAGCCACAGGCACCAAGCTTGAGATTGGTTTTAGCTCAGGAATTTATAACAAAGTGCCCAATGAAGCCTTAGCACTTCTAGCCGTCGAAGCCATTGAGCAAATAGGACCCACCCAGTTCACACCAGAAGATGTGGCTGCCATGGAAGCTCTAGGAGTTGAAGGCACGCCCACTACAAAGATAACGCTGCCAACAGGTGGCCAAAGCTTCGGATCTAATCCCATCGGGGACGTA
>JAAZMF010000201.1 GCA_012798955.1 Bacillota bacterium
AAAGTCAACGTAATCGAATGGGTATCTCCCAGAGAATCATACACTTCCACAGTCTGGGTCACTGACTCGCCCACTGCCATCCTGGAATCCAGGTTACCCCCGAATCTAATCTCGGTAGTAGCGATGGGGCTAATAGTCTGGCCCATGGGTATGAGCAGAGGTTCTACGGCTTGATCTGCATCGATCCCGCCATTGGCATCTGCGTTCCAACCCATGACCTTCATACCGTTGACACTGCTAACTAAAGAGCCATCCCCACCCACCTCAAACAGACCTGCTCTTGTATAGAAGCGGCGGGGTCCATCGGAGAGGATGAAAAAACCGTTTCCTTCAATGGCTATGTCAGTCTGTCTGCCGGTGGATTCAGGGCTTCCCTGGGTATGGTCAGTTTGGATGGCTCCTAGAGTCATACCTAGACCAATCTGCATGGGGTTTATGCCACCCCGTCCCCCCTGGGGACTACTAGCTGCCCTAAGTGTCTGGTTTAATGTATCTCTAAAGGTCACACGGCTACTTTTAAAGCCAACGGTATTGACATTGGCGATATTGTTGCCGATGACATCCATGCGTACTTGGTGATTCTTTAAAGCCGATACGCCGGAAAAAAGGGATCGCATCATAATCCTTCAACTCCTTTGTATTTCCCGGATAGGAACTGCGTCTATCGTTCAGCAATTCCCGAGGCTTCCATCCGGTCCAGCCCCTATACTTCTCCAGGAATAATCACATGCGATTTGACTTAATCTGTCAGCACAGCACTATCAATCTGTGTAAACACGTTTTCTCTAGCCGATGCCCCATCTACTACTGTTATCACTGTGTCATTTTTAACACTCACAACGAACACATTGCCTTCCATGATAATCAGAGATTCCCTAGCACCTTTGGCCTTCGCCCGATCAACTGCATCCTGCAGTTTTGCTAGCTGTTTCTCTCCTAGCTCCACGTTGCGGAGCCTCATCCTAGCTTCAGCGTGGGCAGAGAACTTGAGTTTTGGTGTCTGTAGCTTGTCCTCTAGTACACTTTGGAAGCTCGGTCCTGGGGCTGTGGCCGCCTTTTGTGTTGCTGCTCGCCTTACTTCAGGTCCCCTTAAGGGCCTGGGCGTAGTAATCGGTCTATGCATACCCTGCAACTTGTCCGTCATGGCCACCACCTCCTTTTTCGTCTAGGCCAGTTAGGCTTTAATTGCATGAATCTCCCAAAGGAAGAATACTTCCCCATCTACCATGAGGTGAGGCACTCCATCCACAAATTGCACAGAGCTTACCTTCCCAGTGACTAGCTCACCGGTATCTGAATTGGTTACAATCACTTCTTTGCCCAGTAGCCCCGTAGCTTGTCCGATCAAGCCCATCTGTTCTTGGCTCTTGACGAAGTTCTCCATGGTCTGGGCCAAGTTTTGTGTCTGCTCTAATGCTGTAAACTGGGCTAACTGCGCGATAAAATCCTGATCTTGTACAGGATTCATGGGATCCTGGTATTTGAGCTGGGTAGTTAAGAGCCGCAAAAAGTCATCTTTGCCCAATACATTCCGTTCTTCAGCGCTCTTTTGCCCCCCATTTGTGTAGGAATATGCCCCCGCTTTTGGTACATACACAGTCTCACCCCCTGTCAAACCTCGATTGAAGCTGTGAGCCTAAATGCAAGCCCCAACCTAGGCCCTAAAATCAATGGTACTACCCCAATTCCGCCTGTTGACCCCAGATACGACAGCCACGGATTTCATGCCACTACTTCTGACAGGATAGTTGCTAGTTGACCCAAACTCATATCTGCCAGGATGAGATTGTCCGCTAGATGGATCGCCGCCTACTTGTACAGATACATCCTGAATGTTCAACCCTTGTTGCATCAGTTGTTCTTTGAGCTGGGGTAAACCTGCTTCTATCAGACCCTTAACAGTATGACTCTCGGCAACAAAGAGGGCTGATACTACCCCATTGTTTGTGGCGATTTTTACCTGTAACTCACCTAAATGCTCTGGTTTGAGCTGAAGGCGAATTTCTCCATATTCACCGGTGGCATCTAGCTGTACTTGCTTAACTACCTGTTCAACTACTTGCCTAGGTGTTATTGAGGGAGCTACTTGACGCCCTTTGCTATTGATGTGATGAGCTACCTCCCTGGAACTATCCATAACTCCAGGGCCACTCACTTCAGGGGAGGCACTGTTGGAGTCGGTATTTTTAAGACGTACACGCTCCTCATCTGTCTTCGTTCTCCCTGAAGGCGCCCCATCTCCTTGATCCATGGACACTGCAAAAGGCTCACCAACTCGTCTGGCGGTTTGGAGAGAGTCCTCACTACTACTCATATCCTCCAAAGCGGAATCCCGGCGGGTGGATATCGGGCTCCCTTGGCGATTGTCTGGCCTGACCGTCGTCGCTGATCCGGCCCTTCTGTTATTTGTCTCAGGTGAGACTTCAGAAGACCCTGGTCCCGTCCCATGGAGCACCATTGGTGAACCATCCTGTCCGAAGACTTCTCTACCACCCGGGTCCATGGCTACCTCCTCCGACTCTAGCCCTTGAGCTGTCGCCGGGTGAACCAATGAGGAGCTGATACCTTCGGGATCCGTATATGTTGCCTTTTGGTAGTGGTAAGCTTCATCAAAGGCTGTGGTGTCCACCTGTCCGACTTCCGCTGCACGGACTATATCAAACATTGGGCTTAACCTGGAACCGGCATCGAATGTGGTGGTTTCCCTAGTTCCTAGCCCATCGTCCTGCTCCGATTCTACCAATGCTGATGGCACCATAGGCCGGAGAGCCATGGATTCTTCGGTGTCCGCCACCGCTTGTCCTGGCACATCCACTAGATTGCCGACATGACTTTCATCACTTAGCAGGGAGCCAAGGACATCTGTTTGCTCCGCAGATCCTGCATCCACGCTAGCTAAGTCGCCTGCACTAGCTTTGGATGTAGTCAGTCTTGCCAAATCAAGTCCTAGCTTTCTAGGGACCTCTTCCAAGGGAGGGGTATCCTTGGCTGTACTGTTTTCCATGGTTTCGTTGTCGATACCCCTTGCCTGTCTTGGCGGGTATCTGGTAGCAACCATGTCAGCTAGTGGCCATCCTTTGGGTGTTTCCCCGATAGCAGCCTGTCGAACTCCATCAGTCTGTCGCAGAACTTCAATTGGAGTGTCCACCAATGTTGTATTTGATGTACCCATTTTACCGACGGCCACTTGAGAGCTGGCCTGAGACTGGTGCTCCATGCCGATGTCATTTGGCCAATGGGATGTAGATTCTCCAGCTATTGGCGTGGGTTCCATGACATCTCCTGGAATTGCGACTTGAGATAATTCTATGCCATTGGCAAATCGCTCCACTGTCAGAGCTACTTGCTCTTCTGCTTGTATTTCAATACTGGCTGCAAGTGATATGGGCTCAAGTTCAAGACTTTCCATGTCGGCTCCTAGACTACCGAGGGTTTCCCCAACCAGCCCTTGGATTGCCGAAATGGGTGGGAGATTTGATCCGCCGGTGAGCAACTCTACAGATTCATCGGCTTGAATCAAGGACATGATTTGGGCCCAATACAACAACTCTCTGGGTTGATCAGCACCTTGATTGGACTTTGCCTTGGGTTTTTCCATGGACCCTTCGCCCGCATCTAGCCGCCTATGGTCTTGTCTTTTGCCCACCGGCTTCTTGCCAGCTTTGGCAAGCTCTATGGCAAAGGCCTGACTACTATCCTGGCTGTGATCACCGCCTCCGCCTAGTAGACTTCGAACCCCCTCATTCGACTCACTAGACGTGACATGTAGCATTATATCAACTGACATTATCCTTCACCTCCTTCCCAACTGAGTTAGCCGATTAACTCGGCTCCTTGCTCTATACATCAAGGGCACAGACCCTTGCTGTCTAGCTATTTCTTGCTAGTTAGTGCCATGCGGGTGATCTCGGCAGCTAGCTTTGGATCTAGATTAGCCAAAATACCACTGGCCACTTCAGGATCCATTTCCGCTAATAGAAAGGCAATCACTTCAGGGCGCAACTGACTCATGATCGCTGCCGCATCCTTGCTTTTCATTTCCCCATAGATAGAGCGAAGTCGATCAAGCTCTAGCAACCCCATTTTGGCGGCATCAATCTCAGCCTGTATTTCGAGAAGTTTGGTTTTCTCCTCTTCCAATTCTTCATAGGACTTGGCAAGCCGTTTTTCCATGGCTACCAAGGCCTCCGCCCGAGTATCAAGTTCTAGCTGCCGCTGGATAAGCTCTCCTCGCTCTTTTTCAATCTCGGCCTGGGCTTTGGCAATCTCCTCTTCAACTGATTGGCCCGCTCTATAGGTCTCTAGATGAGGGGCAACAGCTGGCATTGTTTCGATCTTGTCGATAGCTAAGCCCCGTAGGTCAACTACACCAGTGGCATTGAGCATGAAGGCAGCAACTATGATAGATATCAATAATAAGATGATTACAAGAATCCATTTTCTCAACTAAGTCACAGCCTCCCGTCGAGCAAATCTCGCACTGGCAAGATCATCAAGTTCCAGTTGTCTATCACTAAGGACTTCCTGTCGGAATTTGGCCATTTCCTTTTCCCTATGTTTTTCGAGGATTCTACGCTTGCGCCGTGCCTCAAGATATGATTGGCGTTGTTTGTCGGCGGCGTCCTGTAATTCCTCAATCAAAGCCTGCTGTTCCTCGATTTCTTCATCCAAAATAGCGATTCCTCTTTGGTGCAAGCTAAGCCTGGAGATATCTAGCTCACCTTGGACGCCACTTCGCCATGCATCCAACTGCGCCTTGCGTCGGATCTCTTGCCTAGCGAGTTCGTCTTCGGCATCGGCCACCAGCTTTAGAATACGACCAAGTTCCACAGCGGCCTCTTGTTCTAGTCGCTGTCTTAGATCAAGGATTTTCTGGAGGCTAAACCGAAATGATGAGCTCATGTGTTTCCCCCCGCTATTGACTTGAGCTAGATAGCCAGTAACTCTACTAACTGCCTTTGGGCCATGTCTAGTGCTGTTATTTCATCGGTCTCTTGCCTCAAGAAACCTTCGATGGAATCCATAAGTTGTATAGAACGATCTACCTTAGCATTACTACCGGTTCTGTACGCTCCAATATTGATTAGATCCTCCATCTCTCTAAATGTAGCTACCGCTTCCTTGATCTTTGTCGCTGCTTGCAGGTGGGATCTGGGTATTACCTCAGGCATGACCCTACTAACGCTAGACAAAATATCTATGGCAGGATAATGGCCCTTATCGGCTAGCTGTCTCGTCAGCACAATATGCCCATCTAATATGCCCCGCACAGTATCGGCCACAGGCTCGTTCATGTCATCGCCTTCTACCAAAACAGTGTAGAAAGCTGTGATTGTCCCATCTTTACCGGGTCCAGTACGTTCTAGTAACCGAGGCAACAGCGCAAACACCGAAGGGGGATACCCCCTTGTAGCTGGTGGTTCACCCACCGCAAGGCCAATTTCCCTTTGGGCTGCAGCAAAACGGCTCACCGAATCCATCATAAAAAGCACATCTAGCCCTTGATCACGAAAATATTCAGCTATGGCCGTGGCGGTGTAGGCTCCCTTTAGGCGAATTAAAGCCGGTTGATCGGAGGTTGCCACCACTACCACTGAGCGGGCAAGGCCTTCTGGTCCTAAATCCCGTTCCACAAACTCTCTTACCTCTCGGCCACGCTCTCCCACGAGGGCGATCACATTGACATCAGCAGCCGTATTCCGTGCCATCATACCTAGAAGAGTGCTCTTGCCCACACCGCTTCCCGAGAAAATCCCAATCCGCTGCCCTTTCCCGCAAGTTAGTAGCCCATCAATGGCCCTTACCCCCACTGACAAAGGCTCCTTGATCCTTTGCCGCTCTAATGGGTCCGGTGGCTGGCCATGGAGTGGATATCGCCAAGTACCATCTAGAGGGCCAAGCCCATCCATGGGATCCCCCAAGCCGTCTAGAATACGTCCCAAAAGACCATGGCCAACCTCAGCTGTCAGAAGGCGTCGGGTAGCCTGTACCATACTACCTGGCCCAATTCCCGAAGTGTGGCCTAAGGGCATTAGTATCAAGCGCTGATCTCGAAAACCCACTACCTCCGCGGGCACGCTTTGCTGAGGATTGGTAAAGATCTGGCATATCTCTCCCAACCGGGCCCTAGGGCCATTAGCCTCTATGGTCAGACCGATCACCTGGGTGACTTCTCCGTATTCGGTAAAACTTGGAGTCTCTTCCAATACACGTAGATATTTATCTAGCGGGAAGGCAAAAGTCATGGGCACTCCCCTTCCAGAGATTGCAGAAGTGCTTGGCTGAGATTGGTAAGCCTTGTCTCTAGCCGAGCGTCTAGCCTGCCAAAAGCTGTCTCAACTAGGCACCCCCCCGGCTTGATACTGGAATCTCCCACTAGCTCAAACCCCTTTGGTGCATCTACATCGGCGATGGTTTGCTCCATAGATTCACCTAGTGCCGAAAGCACGCTTGGGTGTACCCTGATCACGCCACCATCACTCTGCTGAAGCCCTTCCACTACTTCCTGTACCACGTGGGTAGTGTCTTCCGGAACATGCTCAAGATGGCGTCTAACAATCTTCTCGGCAATGGCAAGGCTTAATACGACTATATCCCGCTCCGCCTGGGCAATGGCGCGACTTCGGAGAGCTTGGCACTCCCCTATGATATCCAGCATAACCTGCTTGTCAGCCTGTAGCTCCCTTTGGATCGCGGCAGCCCCTTCCCTTTTCCCAACAGCATAGCCTTCCTCATATCCGGCTTGCTTGCCTACGGCAAAGCCCGCTTCCTCGGCGTCTTGCCGTAAAGCGGTAACTTGCTCTTCAGCAGCCACCACAAGCTCCACCGCCCGCTCCTCCGCCTGACGGAGTAGATCTGCTGCCCTTGCCTGGGCGGTACTGATTACGGCGGCGGCATCAACTATGGCAGCGGCAGGATTGCCTTGCCCATTGGTTTTAGGCTGCTCAGGTGGTAGTAGTTGCTGATGCAACTCTTGCTGTTTGCTCCCATCATCGTGGTTAACTACTCCCATAATGGGCTCAAAACTCGCTTTAATAATCCTAGACAACTATCTCGTCCTCCCCACCCCGGGAGATGATGATCTCACCGGTTTCCTCTAGACGCCGGATGGTAGAGACGATTCTTTGTTGCGCTTCTTCAACATCCCTTAATCTTACGGGACCCATGTATTCAATATCTTCCTTTAGCATCTCGCCAGCTCGCTGGGACATGTTCCTGTAAATAGCGGAAGAGACATCCTCACTAACCGTCTTCAATGCCAGAGCCCAATCTCTGGTATCAACTTCTCTGATCACCTGCTGGATAGCGCGATCATCTAGTTTGACAATATCCTCGAACATAAACATGCGTTTGCGTATCTCGTCGGCGAGTTCCGGGTCTTCCTCTTCCAAAGTGTCCATAATGGTTCGCTCAGTCACCCGATCCACTCGATTAAGGATTTCCACAGCGGATTCCACACCACCGGCTGCGGTAAAGTCCTGAATCATAAAAGTAGACAATTTCCGCTCTAAAGTGTCTTCTATCTCTCTTAAAACATCAGGACTAGTGCGATCCAAAGTAGCAAGGCGTCTGGCCACATCTGCTTGCCGCTCGGCAGGCAATGCCGATAGGATAATCCCCGCCTGTTCCGGCTGTAAGTACGCCATGATTAGGGCGATTGTCTGGGGATGCTCATTTTGAATAAAACTCAGCAATTGTCCGGGATCAGCTTTTCGGGCAAAGTCAAAGGGCCGTACTTGTAGTGAAGCAGTCAATCGAGCAATCACTTCATGGGCACGATCGGTACCGAGAGCTTTTTCCAGAACCTCCTTGGCATATTCGATTCCACCTTGAGACATATACTCACTAGCTAAGCATAGTTCATGGAACTCAGCCAAGATCCTATCTTTATGCTCTGGCTCAACCCTGCGCATGGCGGCGATTTCAAAGGTCAAATCTTCAATCTCATCTTCCCTAAGATGTTTGAAGACTTTAGCCGATACATCTGGCCCCAGACTGATCAAAAGGACTGCCGCCTTTTGCCTTCCCGTCAAATCCGATATCCTCATGGACATTTCCCTAAGCCCCCAAATTGTTACTACAGCTAATCCTCTGCCATCCACGCCCTTAGAAGTCTAGATAGACCTTCGGGATCCTCTTCGGCCATGCGTTCCACCTGACGCCTAATACGCAAACGTTGTTGCTCATCGGGAGTAAGCTCACGCTCTAGCATCTCGGGATCATCGTCTTCATCCACAAGAAGTGGCAACTCCATAGCTTCCTCCGGCACCGCCCTACGCCGTCGCATGACAACCACGACAATGAGTAGGGCCAATAATCCAAGTAAGAGTAACACCCGCCAGTCACCTAATCCTAATACAGCCAAATCTGCTGTACCACTTACTGGTGCTGCAAGATCTGCCACAAAGGGCATGCTGGCAATTTGTACAACATCCCCCCGGTCTGGCCTTACTCCGACCGCAGAGGACACCATTGTCACTAGCTGCTCCCGATCCTCTTCAGCTAACTCACCGTCAACCCACACTGCCACCGACAAGTTCCGCAATTCGCCGGGAGCTTTGACTTGGTATTTCTCACTTACACTAATCTCGTAGTTGCGGGTAACTTCTTGCTTCTCATATTCTGATTCACCTTCGCCGCCTGGAACGGCAACATAACCCGGCACATTAGAAGCAACCCCTGGCACACCACCGGTACCTCCCGTACCTCGGTAAGTTTCACTGCGGGTCTCTTCACTGATCACAACACCCTTGCTGCCCACAACTGGCTCACTACGCTTCTCCCGTAGTTCTTCATAGTGAAAATCCAGTTCCGCTTTGACTCGGACCACAACTCGACCCAGGCCGAAAATCCGTTCGAGCATCGCTTGGATGCTGCGCTCTACCGCGCGTTCATAGCTACGCTCTATTTCTAGTTGCTGCAACACTTGACCACTTTTCATCGGTCCCTGGTCCATCAGAGCATCTGATAATACGTTGCCGCGATTGTCAATAATAGTCACATGCTCAGGCTGTAACCCCTCAACACTACTGGCAACCAAATGGGCAATCCCACGAATCTGAGCCTCATGTAAAGCTTGTCCCCGTTTCAATACGAGGAAAATCGAAGCAGTGGCTGGGTTCTGAGCTTCGATAAACAGGCTACTTTCTGGCAGAACAATATGCACCCGGGCGTCTTCAATTGCTTCTAGGCCCGTCAGTGTCCTTGTCAATTCGCCCTGCAAAGATCGCAAAAGTCGGATACGCCTGTCGAAATCCGTCTCTGTCAGCGATGTCTTGTCCCAAATTTCAAGGCCCACTACTCCCCCTCTTGGCAAACCCTCACTAGCTAGCTGCATCCTCACTTCGTGGACTTTGCCTTCAGGCACCAGCACGGCGCTGCCCTGTTGCCCGATTTGATAGGGGATATTAGCTTGTTTTAGATATGTCACCACTTCGGCAGCATCATCAGCCTGCAATTGGGTAAAGACAGGTACGTAATTGGACTTAGTAACATACATAATCCCGAAGATCAAAAATAGAAGTACCGCTATTGTTGAGCCTGATACCAGCCAACGACGACCTCGGTCCATTCCCGCCCAGATCGCCCCGATCTGCCCCCTCAACTTAGAGAGAAACTCGTTCAATCATGCCACCATCCCTATCGGCGCAGGTTTTCCAGCCAGCCACCCGTAGGTAAAAACCCCATCCTATTATGTAGGCACCATATTTACCTAGTTAGATCTGCATACGCATAATCTCTTGATAGGCCTCTACCAATTTGTTGCGAACGGCAACTGTCAGATCCAGAGCCAACCGGGCTTTTTCTGCTGCCAGTACTACATCATGAATCTCCACCGAATCCCGTCCAATGACAAAAGCTTCTGCCACCTCGTCTGAGTGTTTCTGTAGATCATTGGCGGAATCAAGCATGCCCCTAAGAACTTCAGCAAAGCCCACGTTTTGCTCCTGGCGCCGGACGTTGCTTCCAGGAGATGGTGTGAGTTGGTTGATCGAATTGGTAATTTTCATACATTCCACCTTCTTGCCAGACGTGACTCGACATTAAACGCCAAGAACTCCCTTAGTGATGCGATCATCCCCGCCCAATTTCCAGAGCCTTCAGGGCCATATTCCGAGTAGAGTTGATCAAGGTAATGTTTGCCTCATAGGCCCTAGTTGCTCCGATCATATCCACCATCTCTGTGACTACATTAACGTTAGGATATGCCACATAACCCTCGGGGTTAGCGTCTGGATGACTAGGCTCGTACACAAGCCGTGCTGGAGATAGATCCCTCTGCATACCGACTACTTGAACCCCAGCTCCGCGAAAGCCACGGGTGTTAGGTTTCGGGGCTACCCGGGGCGCAAAAACAGGCATCTGTCTTTGATAGGGCCCACCCTCCGCTGTACGGGTGCTAGAGGCATTGGCCAGATTATTGGATATGGCATCCATTCGTAAGCGCTCGGCAGTCAATGCAGAGCCGCTAATACGCAAAGTGTTAAAAATCCCCATATTCCCACCTCCTACCAACGTTTAAGCGCCTAACCCACTCTTTCACTAATCACAGTCCTTAGCTGTCTAATCTCTCTAGTGAGCTGCTCAGCGAGGGTTTGGTAGCGTATGGCTGTTTCCGTTAATGCCACCATCTCCCGCTCTACGTCTACATTGTTACCATCGTGTCGCATAGCTGAAACCCGATCCGTAAAAACCCGGGGATTAGCACTCCCGTTACTACCCCCGATATGCCGGGGATGGGTTGTCTTTAGGCCCACCGGGGTTGCCTTCCTCTCGATTTCAGCGGCCAGATAGGACTCAAATTCTACGTCTTGCCGCTTGTATGCAGGGGTAGCTACATTAGCCAAATTCTGTGCCCTAACTTGATGTCGAAAACTCTCGGCACCCAAAGCTCTATGCAAGATATTCCCGTTTTTACCTAATAAGTCTAAAGTCATAATCATCACCCCATTCCATGGGAAATCTCCTCAAAATCATTACAAAACGGGATTCAGGCCCGATGGGTAGCAATCCACAAGACCAGAATCCCGGGTTAAACAGCAAGAACGCCGAATACATCCGTGGTAAACCCACCTGGCTGCATTGGCGGTCCGGCTACCTTAGCCCCTTTCATGCCTTAGGCCCGTGACTTTGCGTCTCCATTTTTCAATGGATTTGCCCTTAACAATACTAACTTCGGCTACACCTATATCCAATGATTTCCACATGGTTCTTGGGATTCCTTCTCGCAATCCCATTTTGCACCATCTTAGTACTAAAGGCCCGCATTTCCCGACTCAAAAAACCAACTTAAGTCCTAACAGATACCTCCATGAAGCTATCCGCCTTGCCCAAAAACCCCAGGGCCCAAAAATTCCTACAGAATTCCACGAGAGTCTTGCCGAGGGAGCCTATGCCTTTGGTCGTGGAGTTGACTTAGTCTCCTTCAGGTAACTTGGTCTGATACCCACACTCCTTGTTGGAGCAAATGGCCTCAGGGGCCTTCCCTCGCCTTTGCTTAAGGGTGAGAAACTGTCCACACTCAGGACAATTAGTGCCAATGGGCCGCTGCCAACTGGTAAACTCACATTCGGGGTAGTTGGCACAGCCATAGAAAGTCCTACCCCTTCGAGTGGTCCGCTCTACCACTTGACCACCACATACAGGGCAGTCTACGCCTATTTCCTTAAGCAAAGGCTTTGTATTACGGCAATCAGGAAAACCAGGGCAAGCTAGAAAGCGCCCATAACGTCCTTGCTTAATCACCATATTGCGCCCACACTTATCGCAGATCTCATCGCTTTCCTCATCGGCAATCTCCACTTGTTCCATATGAACTTCTGCCTTTTTGAGATCGGCATGGAAGGGTCCCCAGAACTTCTCCAAGAGCTCCACCCAATCGGCCCCACCATCACCAATGCGATCTAGCTGCTCCTCCATCTGGGCGGTGAATTCGACATCGATAATGTCTGGGAAATGCTCTTTGAGCAACTCCACAACGATACAGCCCAATTCCGTCGGGGTAAATCGTTTGTCTTCTAAGACAACATATCCTCGTTTCTTGATAGTATCTATGATCTGGGCGTAGGTACTCGGGCGCCCGATTCCTAGCTCTTCTAGGGTTTTCACCAACATGGCCTCGGAATATCTAGCCGGCGGCTGGGTAAAGTGTTGGTTTGGCGTTATGGCCATAAGCTTTAGGAGCTCATCCTTGGTTAGATCCGGCAAATTACCCTCTTCTTCGGCCTCACCACCATTGTCTGTGTCCTCAATATAAAGGGCCATGAATCCGGGAAATCTGATGGTTGAACCACTTGCCCTAAAGGTGTAATCCCCGGCTCCCACCATAATCACAACTGTATCCAAGATGGCTGGTGCCATTTGACTGGCTAGGAATCTATCCCAGATTAAGCGATACAATCGATATTGGTCTCGGGTAAGAGACGCCTTAATATCCTCGGGGCGCCTATCCATGGAGGTGGGGCGAATAGCCTCATGGGCCGCTTGAGCCCCTGCTCGGCTTTTGTAAACCGGCGGTTTTTTGGGCAGGTATTCGGCACCATACTGACTCTTGATGGTTTCCCTGGCGGCATTCTGAGCCTCATCAGCAATTCTGGTGGCATCTGTACGGATATAAGTGATTAGTCCCACGGTTCCCTCAGGGCCCACATCCAAACCCTCGTACAGCTGCTGTGCTACCCGCATGGTACGAGCTGCTGTGAAACCAAGCCTTCGAGATGCCTCCTGCTGCAGGCTACTCGTGGTAAAGGGGGCCGCTGGGTTTCGCCGTCTCTGCCTACGTTCCACTGATTGTACTATAAACTTTTCTCTGCGGGCATTCTCTACTATTTGAGTAGCCTCAGATTCGTTGGCAATCTCAGCCTTCTTGCCAGCAATCTGGTGGAGCTTCGCACTAAAGATACCCTGCTTGGCATTGGGT
Source organism: Bacillota bacterium (assembly GCA_012798955.1). Lineage (GTDB taxonomy): Bacteria > Bacillota > Limnochordia > DTU087 > DTU087 > JAAZMF01. Next base: position 12,920 of record JAAZMF010000201.1, read on the forward strand.
GCAGTTTCAGGCTGTAGGTCAGCCACCACCGACCAGTATTCCTGGGGTTCGAAGGCATCGATTTCTGCTTGTCGATCGCAAATCAGTCGAACAGCCACCGATTGGACTCGACCAGCACTTAAGCCTTTCCTCACCTTAGCCCAGAGTAAAGGACTAAGCTTATATCCAACTAAGCGATCAAGGATTCTGCGGGCCTGCTGGGCATCGACCAGATCCTGATCGACGGGACGGGGGGATTTAATCGCCTTTTGTACTGCTTGCTTCGTGATCTCGTTGAACTCCACCCGGCAAGGCCCAGTCTTATCCACCTGTAAAGCCTCAGCCAAATGCCAACTGATTGCCTCACCCTCACGGTCAGGGTCAGTGGCAAAGTAGATTTGATCTGCCTTCTTAGCGGCATCTCGTAGTTCCTTTAGTACCGGACCTTTACCCCGAATAGTTATATACTTTGGTTCGAAATTGTTATCTACATCAACACCAAGTTGGCTCTTGGGTAAATCCCGCACATGACCAACGGAGGCCTTAACAGTGTAGTTCCTCCCAAGAAACCTGCTGATGGTTTTGGCCTTTGCCGGGGATTCCACAATCACCAAAGATTTTGTCACAATACTGCCCTCCCACACATACTCACCACAAGGGCTAACCTCCTTTAGGGAAGGTTAGCCCCACAGACTAAACACATACCTATCAAGTGCCAAAGCTAGACTAGGCCTAATTCCACCAGCCGCTGGCCTTCGTATTGGACAATGGTGCCGTTGACAACAAAAAGGAACGCACCTCATCCTCGACTACCCGCCCCACAATCCACTGGATCTCCGGGATCCCAACCGGAGACACCTGTAAGGCAACAGCCTCCCCCAACACATTTTCTAGCTCGGCATGGTCAAGTAGATTAGCGGCAACTAACCCTAGTAGATACCCTTGGGCATCAAGCTCCAGCTTGAAACGCTCCTCTGGGGTAAAAACCCGCATTGAGTGCCCCCAAGCCGGATATCTAATCTCATCGGTTCCGGCATGGATCATGTCAGGTAAAGAGAAGACTAGAGACAGAGCCTGCTCGATCTCATCGGAGTCATAGCCTTCCCGTATGAGCATTTTAATCAACTCCGGCCCGTTAATCGACTCCTTGTCACCGTGTAGTACCTCCGCGACTAGCCGTTGAATAATATCAGTGATTCGCTGCATCGGCCCGCCCCCTCTTCCCGTGGACTTTCCTCTATTATATTAGCTCGAGTAGTTCTTGTAAACATTATCCTTAGGCCCCACCGACTTCTTGAAGCCCTAAAAGCAATCCAAGGGCCCCTTAACTCCCCTTACCCTACCCGCTGAAACACTCCCCTAGCTAGCTCTTCCACTAGCCCCGCAAGCTCCAGATGCATCAATGCACTGTTAATCGAAGCCATGGGTAAGTCCGTACGCAAGGCTATGTCATCAAGGTGCAAGGGCTCATGGAGGCATCCAAGGAGCTTACCGAATATACCTTCCAAAGGTTCAGCCTTGCTCTTAGCGGGAAACTCTATGGGCAATGGCAATTGACTACTTAAACGCATTTCCTCCAAAACATCCTCTGCTCCACGGATTAATTTGGCCCCCTCTTGAATTAGCTGATTGGGTCCCGCCGCCCCAAGATCCCTGGGATCACCGGGTATGGCGTACACATCTCGGTTCTGATCTAGGGCCATAGATGCTGTAATCAAAGAGCCACTTCGTTCCGCCGCCTCTACCACAATCACACCAATACTAAGCCCGCTAATAATCCGATTGCGGGCAGGAAAGTTGCCCCGTAGAGGCGGTGTTCCTGGAGGAAATGAAGTGACCAACACCCCTTCTAGACAGATATTTTGCGCCAGTTGACGATTCTGCTTAGGATACATCTGATCAAGCCCCGTGCCAAGGACAGCAGCAGTCTTCCCCGTCTCAAGGGCCCCCGTATGGGCAGCAGCATCAATCCCTAGGGCGAGCCCACTAACTACAGTCAAGCCCGCGGCTCCAAGGTCCCTTCCCAAGCGCCTAGCCCACCCCAAACCTCGGGGACTTGCCCGCCGACGACCTACTACTGCAACTGCCGGCCTATCAAGATAGGCAAGATCACCTTGATAGTACAAAATAGGTGGTGGATCAGAAATCTCTAGTAGTCGCCAGGGATAATCTTTATCTAGCCAAGTAGTCAATTGCAGGGTGCTTGCTGCATTAAGTCGTTCCCAATCCCGAACAATATCCATTTTGGAGCGGGCCATCACAATTGCTTCGGCTTTAGCCGGATTTATACCTGCGACCCCCCGCAGTTCCTCCACACTTGCCCAAAATGCCCGTGACTCATCACCTAAAGCCTTAACTAGGCGCCGAATGGTAATACTACCTAGATGCGGCAGAAGACTTAGACCCCAAAGATACATTCTTGCAGACATGGAAACTCCCCTCCCACTTATGAAACGCCAGATTAATCAAAATGGCGATCATCGTCGAGCCTATGTTCCAAGCTTCCTAGAATTTGCCTCAACTCTTCCTCCCAATGCAACTGGTACAAATAGAGTTCATCATTTTGCACCAAGGATCCAGTCCCGCAATTACTGCACAATAGAGCGGAAGTCTCGCCTTTTTGCCCTTTAATCACATGGGGGGTATCCGCTTGACAGGTTGGGCAGCCATAGATCTTGGTTTTCCCCACGTTTTGCTCACGTTCCAAGGGTTGTCCTCCCTTTCGCCAGTTTAACGGGCCAACTCTATCACATCCATACACCACCTGCTTTAGCATGGCTAAAAGCTAAAGGTGATATCCTAACCCCAAAATCGCTTACATCGGGCAGCTTAGCTTCCACTAGCGAGATCTATGGAGAATTAGAAGGATAATCGATATGTCAAGGCTTCAGCTAGGTGATCTTGGCAAATCTCTCCAGATTCATCTAGCAAAGCTATAGTGTATGCTACCTGCATAGCCTTTTGGACTGCTCGGGCGGAAAGCTGAAAGCGCTCTATAGCCCTATCTAGCATTCCACGTGCCCCAGGTGATAGCTCAGCCCTATAGGCATCTATCGGGACGACTTTTTGGGTATTGGACTTGGGGGGATTGCCTTCCTTGCGAGTCTTCCAAACACGGACAACCCGCTCTCTTACAGCGCTCGAAGATTCCTGTGACTTGCGGTAATCATTGGGATCAAGTGCACCCATCCATACCTGTAGTTCCACCCGATCTAGCAGAGGACCAGATAAGCGCCGCCGATATGCGGCCAACTCGTGGGCACTGCAAGTGCATTCCTTGGCAGTAGATCCCAGAAAACCACAGGGACAGGGATTAGCTGCCATGATGAGTTGACACTCTGAAGGGTAGACAACGCTGTAGCCATGGCGAACTAAGGAAACAACGCCATCTTCTAGGGGTTGCCTTAGTACATCCAAGACAGAACGACCGAATTCCCCTGCTTCATCAAGGAACAGCACACCACGATGGGCTAGGGTAACCTCCCCAGGTCGGGGCAATATGCCACCACCGATCATGCCGGCCTGGGTAGAAGAGTGGTGGGGGCTGCGAAAAGGTCGATCTAGGGTAAGCTTAAGTGGAGCTAGGCCTCCTTCGGCCACAGAGTAGATTCGGGCTACATCAATGGCCTCCTCCTGGGAAAGGGGTGGCAAAATCCCTGGCAAGCATCGGGCCAGTAAAGTCTTGCCACATCCTGGTGGTCCCATCAGAAGCAGATTATGCCTACCGGCAGCAGCTATTTCCAACGCTCTCCTCGCCGCCATTTGGCCCCGCACCCGGGATAGATCATTTTCATCATCAGTATGAGTCTTACTATGAAACTCTACTACATCGGGTGCTACTGCCTCAATCTCACCATTGAGAACTCCTACTGCCTCAGCCAGATCTCCAATGATTGCTGTAGATAGACCGGACACCAAACTTGCCTCTTTACCATTGTCTATGGGCACTAATGCCTTCTCTATCCCCACTGAGGCCGCGGCAATGGCCATAGGCAATACCCCGGCCACACTGCGGACCCTTCCATCTAGGGATAACTCCCCTAGGACAAGGACATTGCCAAGCCGCTCCTTAGGTATGGCACCATTTGCGGCCAAAATACCCAAGGCAATAGCCAAATCAAAGGCAGATCCAGCTTTTTTAAGATCCCCTGGAGCTAGATTTACAGTCAAACGCTGTAAAGGGAAACCAAAACCCTGATTTTTGAGTGCCGCCCTCACCCTTTGGCGGCTCTCCCTTACTGCCACATCAGGTAAGCCGACAATCTCGAAACCCGGCAAACCCCTAGATAGATCAACTTCGACATCAACTATAAAACCATCTACACCTAAGACCGTTGCGGCCTTAACTACTGCGATCATAGAAAAAAATCACCCTTCTTTGATCGCTCTTCAGATCAAAGGCTTGGTGATATCTGGTAAAATATCGTATTCTCCTTAACACAGGCTATTCCTGCCAGCTGAGCTGTCCTGCCAACAGATGATAGGTTGACTTAGCAAAGCAGATTAGGTGATAGGAGACTAAAAACCACAGAATGCATGCTTGATATGACACAGTGAAGTATGGGGGTCTTTACCACAAATTGCAACCACATCGAACCGACATAGGCTTTCCTGTAGCCTGTTAGCCCATAGGAAATGCTGCGCTACCTTCCACAGGCGTTGCTGCTTACGCCTGTCCACAGCCTCTTGAGGCAAGCCAAAGGCGGTATTTTGTCTTCCTTTCACTTCGACAAAGACAACAACCCTACCATCTTGCGCAACCAAATCAATCTCACCTTGGCGACTTCTATACTGCCTAGCGAGAATCTTGTAGCCTTGCTTTTCCAAATACCTAGCTGCCATATTTTCATATTGATCACCTATTTGCCTCTTGTTTATTCCAACCATCCCTCCATCCTTTACACCATTGGAGCTAGCTACATGCCAGGACACAGAGCATCAACCTGTACCATCTTTACTTCCGACTTGACCCTCTCCCCAATCAATACTACATTGCCCTGCCAATCGCACCGGTGCAAAGGAAAAGCGGTGGCTAGGACATGGTCCATATGTTTGTAAGGCTGCTAAATGCTGAGGGGTGGGATACCCCTTGTGGGCCGCAAACCCGTAGTGGGGATATTGATGATCTAGCTCTACTAAAAGCCGATCCCTGGTTACTTTGGCAATAATAGAGGCCGCTGCCACACAGTCAATTCGGTCATCTCCTAAGACAACAGCCCGTTGAGCCATGGATAAGCTAGGAATATGAAACCTGCCATCCACTAAGCAAAAATCCACCCCGGTCTTAAGGGCAAGCACCGCTTGGCCCATGGCCTCCAAAGTGGCGCAGTGAATATTCACCTCATCGATCCGCCTAGGACCTACTATTCCTACCCCAATTGCAGTAGCCACTTTGTAGATCTCATCGTAGAGCTCATCTCGTCGTTTTTCACTAACCCGCTTAGAATCAGGAATTACAAAAGATGCTGGACCAAAGGGAAGTATGACTGCGGCTGCTACGACAGGACCAGCAAGTGGCCCACGCCCGGCCTCATCAACACCAGCTACTGTGTTGTATCCATTGTTGTATAGCACGTGTCTGAACCGATAAAGCCGCCCTGTCAGATATGACATTTAATCACCAACTACGGAAATAGTACTAACCCGCCTACTCGGAAGTGAACCTATTTTACCACATCAAAGCCACTCATGCAAACAGGTATTCGCCCCAGGCTGATGCAGACGTTCTGCAGTTCCATGTACACCCAGGGTACCCCATAACGACCCATTCACCTGTTACTTCAGATCATGCGGGGCGCGACTCCATCTGGGTGCAGCTCAACTTCAATCTCCCGCTCTGCCTCCGATGATGAATCATTCGCGTCTGTCCTTAGCTCAACAGTTAACCGTCCCGGCTTCGGGTTACCCACTACCACACCAACCTCACCATTTTCCAGCTCCACCCTACATCCCGGTGGATATGGAACCACCGAAGCCAAGAACACATCCACTACCTCTGAATCAAACTGCCGAGAACGCAACCCATCAA
>JAAZMF010000202.1 GCA_012798955.1 Bacillota bacterium
CGGGAGATACCCTAGGCACCACCGAGCATGTGGTGGAGTTGCTTGTAGACGGGCTGTACACGTTCATAGGTGACATCATGGGCCCAAAGGGTCGACAGTTTATTCCCTATATGGCCACACTCTTAATTTTTTTGGTATGTGCCAACCTGATTGGTCTTCTGGGGTTCAGACCTCCAACAGCAGATCTCAACACTACCCTGGGATTTGCTACCATTAGCTTTCTGCTAATTCAGGGCACTGGACTACGTACCAAGGGGCTCCTTAGGTTCATCAAGGGGCTGTTTGAACCTTTTGTGTTTATGTTCCCGCTTAACGTAATTAGCGAGATCTCCACCCCTTTTTCCATGGCATTTCGTTTGTTTGGTAATATCCTCGGCGGCATGATCATCATGGCGCTGCTTTACGCGTTTGCTCCGGTGATAGTTCCGGTGATTCCCCACGTATATTTTGACTTGTTCTCCGGTATTATCCAAGCTTTCATATTTACCATGTTGACCATGGTGTTTGTATCAATGGCAATTGATGAAGAGGAGGAAGAATAATGAATGATCTGTTGCTAGCGAAGGCGATTGTGTTGGGGCTATCTGCTTTGGGTGCAGGTATCGGGATGATTGCAGGTTTGGGACCAGGGATCGGTCAGGGCTATGCTGCTGGCAAGGGTGCCGAGGCAGTCGGTCGTCAGCCTGAGGCCGCCGGTCAGATTACCCAGACTATGTTATTGGGGCAAGCTGTAGCGGAGACCACCGGTATCTACTCATTGGTGATAGCATTGCTATTGCTGTTTGCCAATCCCCTTCTTCGATTCCTTTCATAGTAGGCTAAAGACCTTGAAGAAATCGGAGGCTGTCGCAATAAGGGGTGAGGTGTATGATTGAGCTTGGCTGGACGTATTTCTTTCAGATCATTAATCTTGTGATCTTGTATGTGCTGATGAAGCGCTACCTTTTTAAGCCGGTGATGGGGTTTATAGAAAAGCGCCGGGAGTACACGGAAGGTTTGCTTAATGAAGCTAACGATTCCTTTGCTAAAGCCAAGGCGCTTCAAGCTGAAGCTGAAACCGGGCTAAATGAGGCCCGCAGGCAAGCACAGGCCTCCCTTGAGCAGGCGGTGGAGCATGGTAAGACCATGGCCAAAGAGCTTACGGAGCGGGCGCGGCAGGAGGAAGCGGCTAGATTGGAGCGCGCCCAAAAAGAGATAGAAGAGGCCAAGGTTCGTGCTATTCATGAAGTGCGGCAGGAAGTGGCCAACTTATCTGTTCAGATTGCTAGCAAAATTGTAGGGCAAAATCTTGATGGAGATGCACATATGCACCTGATTGAGGATGCTCTCCAGCGAATGGATGATGCTCATGTCAACTAGTATAGTGGCACAGCGTTATGCCAACGCGTTTTACACCTGTGTAGAAAAGCACGGGGAGCTGGAAGCGACCTATCAAGATATGGAAAAACTGAGTTCCCGACTAGCCGAGGAACCGTTGCTAGAGCAACTGTTTAGTCATCCTGGGGTTTCCCGGGCCGACAAAAAGGCCGTGATTGATGCTCATTTGGGTGAGTGTGGTATCTGGCTCAAGCGGCTACTTTACTACTTAGTGGATGAGGGGCGCACCGCCTTGATCAACGATATAGGTAGCTGGTTCAATGCAAGATATCGCAAAGAGCAAGGTATCGCCGAGATCGAATTAACTACTGCGGTCGCCTTGCAGGAATCGGCATTTGAACAATTGCTCCGGAGTCTTGAGGATAAATTTGCCAAGCGTGTCTTGGCTAAGACCGTTGTCGATCCGGATATCATCGGTGGATTGGTGATCCGCCATGAAGGCGTGGTGTATGACGGTAGCGTGCGCACCATGCTCCAAGAGATCAATAGACGTTTGGGCGGAGGCATCGGAACATGAAATTGAGAACAAAGGAAGTAGAAAAGGTACTAGCCATGGAGCTGGAGGCCTTTGAGAAAAAGATAGAAGTTGCGGAAACAGGTATTGTTGTGCAGGTGGGAGATGGCATCGCAAGGGTATATGGCCTGCACAATGCCATGTTCAATGAGTTGATCGACTTTGGTAACGGTATTACTGGTCTGGCCCTAAATCTTGAGGAAGATAGTGTTGGTTGCGTACTGTTCGGCGGTGATCAGGAGGTTAGGGAAGGGGATACAGTTAAGCGGACAGGACGAGTTGCCGATGTGCCGGTGGGCGAGGCCCTGCTCGGTCGGGTTGTGGACCCCTTAGGTCGGCCACTAGATGGTCGCGGCCCTATCGTTACTGAACGTCGACGGTTGCTCGACGTTGTCGCTACAGGTGTTGTCCAGAGGCAACCAGTTAATGAGCCTCTGCAAACGGGTCTGAAGGCTATTGACTCCATGATCCCCATCGGTCGAGGTCAGAGAGAGCTAATCATTGGAGACCGCCAAACAGGTAAGACCGCTATCGCTGTGGACACAATCTTGAATCAAAAAGACACGGATGTACATTGCATCTATGTTGCCATTGGGCAAAAGCAATCTACTGTCGCCCAGATCATACGGACTTTGGAAGAGGGCGGAGCAATGGCTTATACCACCATAGTGGTGGCAGGGGCTAGCGATCCTGCTCCCTTGCAGTATATTGCGCCCTATGCTGGGGCGGCCATGGGCGAAGAATTTATGTTTGATGGCAAGCATGCACTAGTAGTTTATGATGATCTATCTAAGCATGCGGTGGCTTACCGAGCCATGGCTTTGCTACTAAGGCGACCACCGGGTAGGGAAGCATATCCTGGTGACGTATTTTACTTGCACTCTCGGCTTTTGGAGAGAGCCTCAAAGCTCAATGATGAGCTGGGGGGTGGCTCTTTAACGGCTTTGCCCATTATTGAAACACAGGCCGGCGACGTGTCTGCTTATATCCCTACTAATGTCATCAGTATCACCGATGGTCAGATTTACCTAGAAAGTGACTTGTTTTTTGCTGGACAAAGGCCAGCTGTTAACCCGGGCTTATCCGTATCTAGGGTTGGTGGCAGTGCGCAGACTAAGGCTATGAAAAAGGTAGCCGGACAATTGCGCTTGGAGCTTGCCCAATACAGAGAGCTAGTTGCTTTTGCCCAGTTTGGCTCTGACCTTGACAAAAGCACTCGGGATCAGATCCAGCGGGGTGAGCGGCTGTTGCAGGTGCTAAGGCAAGGTCAATATGAACCAATGGCTATGGAAGATCAGGTTATGCAGCTATATGCTGGAACCCGTGGATTCACCGATGCGGTGGACGAGAGCAAAGTACAGGATTTTGTCCATGGCTTGCTGAGTTATGTCCATGCCAATCATCCAGACATTCCTGAGACCATAAGAACCACAGGGGATTTATCTAAGGAAACAGAGGAAGAATTGACAAAAGCTATAGAGACCTTTGCCGGCTCTATTTGGGGAGGCCGGTAGATATGGGATCAATGCGGGATATCCGGCGGCGCATCAGGAGTGTGGAGAGCACACAGCAGATCACTAGAGCTATGCATATGATTGCTGCCTCCCGTCTCCGCAGAGCCCAAACTAGCGCCGAGACCAATCGAGCCTTTACCGATGCTGTCTGGGATGCTATCCAGGAAATTGGTAGTCACCAAGTTAGTAGCCAATTTTGGCGGCCACGGGATCAGGGTGTCGACTGCTATGTAGTAGTTGGCGCAGATAAGGGTTTGAGTGGACCGTATAACTCTAACATCTTGCGCCACTTTCTAGACGTTACAAATAACGGTGACGGGATGCACGTCATCGTGGGACGCAGGCTCCGAAGTCAGCTTGAGTTCAGGGGTATCTCAGTGGATTACTACGAGGAAAGTGGAGATTTGCCTGATCCCCAGCAGGCTGAGGAGATTACGGATTATGTCATGGATTTATTCATGGCTGGCAAGGTTCAGACAATTACTTTGCTTCATACTCGTTTTATTAATGTGCTGAGCCGGGAGGTCCAAACCGTTAGACTGCTACCCTTAGATGAATTCCGCCAAGATAAGAGCACCCAAGACCTTTTGTGGGAGCCATCTGAAGAAGCAGTTTTTGAGAAGCTTGTGCATCATTATGTTTCGTCCTTGATCTATAATGGCTTACTGGAGGGTAAGGCTAGCGAATTATCTGCCCGCATGGTAGCCATGGACGCCGCCACAGATAATGCAGACGAGGTGATCAAGGATTTGACTCAAAGATATAACCAGGCAAGGCAGGCCAGTATTACCCAGGAGATCGCGGAAATCGTGGGCGGTGCTGAGGCTCTGCGCTAGGGAGGAAGGCACTATGGATAACCATGGGAAAATCTTACAGGTCGTAGGGCCTGTTGTTGACGTGGAATTTGCTGAAGGGAAACTCCCCCAGCTGCATAACGCCTTGGTGGTTACCGATACCGATTTAGTTCTAGAGGTATTGCAGCACCTAGGCAATAACGCCGCCCGTTGTGTAGCCATGTCTGCCACCGACGGGTTAGTGCGGGGCATGGAGGTCCGTGACACGAATGGCCCCATTACTGTCCCTGTGGGGGAAGCCACTTTAGGTCGAATATTTAACGTGTTAGGTGAGCCCATCGATGGATTAGGCGAAGTTAACTCTGACATGAATTTGCCTATTCATAGACCGGCACCATTGCTTGTGGATCAAAGCACAGAAGTGGAGATTTTAGAGACAGGGATTAAGGTTATTGACCTTTTGGCCCCCTATTCTAAGGGTGGTAAGGTGGGGCTTTTTGGTGGGGCAGGGGTGGGCAAAACCATCCTTATTATGGAGCTTATTCGTAATATCGCGACTGAGCATGGTGGCGTATCGGTTTTCGCCGGTGTGGGTGAGCGTACTAGAGAAGGCAACGATCTTTGGCTTGAAATGAAAGAATCCGGTGTCCTAGAGAAAACGGCCCTAGTGTACGGGCAGATGAATGATCCCCCCGGGGCACGTCTAAGGGTAGGCTTAACGGCCTTGACACTTGCGGAGTACTTTCGAGATGTGGCTGGGCAGGACGTGCTCTTGTTCGTAGACAATATCTTCCGTTTTATTCAAGCAGGTTCTGAGGTGTCTGCTCTCTTAGGGCGAATGCCATCTGCGGTAGGGTATCAGCCTACATTAGCCAATGAAGTAGGGGCTTTGCAGGAGCGGATTACCTCCACCCGCAAAGGGTCTATTACATCCATCCAGGCTATTTATGTACCGGCAGATGACTATACAGACCCGGCACCGGCCACTACATTTGCCCACTTAGATGCCACGACGAACCTAGAGCGTAGCATTGCGGAATTAGGTATTTATCCGGCAGTAGACCCCTTGGCATCAACTTCGAGGGTACTTGATCCCCGCCATGTTGGAGAGGAGCACTATCGAGTAGCCAGACAAGTGCAGGAGGTTCTCCAGCGATATACAGAGCTACAAGATATTATCGCCATTTTGGGGATGGACGAGTTATCAGACGAGGACAAATTGACTGTGACTCGAGCACGAAAAATCCAGCGCTTCTTGTCGCAGCCCCTCTTTGTAGCAGAGACCTTTACCGGTCGGGCGGGTAGATATGTACCGGTGAGCGAGACTATTCGCGGCTTTAGGGAGATCCTGGAAGGTCGCCATGATGACGTGCCAGAGAACATGTTCTTTATGGCGGGTTCCATCGATGAAGTTGCGGAGAGAGGACGGGCTAACTAGTGGCTGGCTTACGGTTACGAATTGTGACGCCCCATAACGAGCTTTTGGATGATTCGGTGGATCTAGTGATATTGCCAGGTAGTGAGGGACAGCTCGCCGTTCTGCCGGGGCATATCCCCTTAGTCACTACTTTGAAGGACGGAGAAATTCGAGCTGACAAGGGTGAGACAAGACAACGCTTTCGGGTGGGAGGCGGCTGGGCAAAGGTCTCTAGTCAGCAGGTAATTGTGCTGGCTCGGGAGGCCGAGTCCATGGACGATAAGGAAAGACCTTTGTCAGTATAGTTTGCGTTGTAATGTGTGGAGATGCTATGATGGGGGCCACGTTCTAGACCATTGGCCCCCAATATCCTTTGATGCAACTTGAGAGAGGATACGCTAGAGTAGATAATGCCAAGGCAAGGCGCTTTGGGAGGGCCTCCTATGTATGGACGATGGATTCTTAAGCAAATCGTAATGGCCTTTTGTTTAGGGTTTTTGGTATTCACTATCGGCGGGGTGGCACTAGCAGGGGACCCCTTTTCGGTCTTTGTGAGTATTCTACCGCAAAAGTATTTTGTAGAACGTATTGCAGGCGATGAGGTGGAGATTTCGGTGATGGTAAGGCCTGGCGCTGATCCTGCCACCTATGAACCATCCCCTCGTCAGATGGCAGATTTGACCAAAGCAAAGGCATATTTTGGTATTGGTGTCCCCTTTGAGACGGCTTGGCTTGACAGAATTCAGTCCAACTATCCTGGCCTTGTCATCGTCGATACACAAGCGGGGATTACTCTTAGGCAGATAGAGGGACATAACCATAGCACATCACAAATCAAAGGCAAGGAGCCCCATGCGGAGCACCTACTAGACCCACATATTTGGCTGGACCCCTTATTGGTTAGAAGGCAAGGGGAAACCATCTACAAAGCCCTAGCCGCCATAAATCCCCCCAAAGCCTCAGTCTATTTCGAGAACTATCAACGTTTTGCAGAGGATCTGGAGGTACTAGACAACAAGATTCGAGGTATACTAGATCATGGCGTTGGTGGTAAATTCATGGTGTTTCATCCTGCGTGGGGATATTTTGCTGATGCATATGGATTGCAGCAAATACCCATTGAGTTGGCTGGTAAGGAACCGAGCGCCAGAGAATTGGCTGAGTTTATAGATGTGGCTAGGCGAGAGCAGATTAAGATCATTTTTGTGCAAAGTCAGTTCAACATTAGACCAGCCCAGGCCGTAGCTAAGGCTGTTGGGGCCAAAGTGGTGCAGCTAGACCCCTTGGCAGAAGACTACATGGTCAACATGATAGCTACCGCCCGGGCCATAAGTGAGGCGCTAGAGTGACAACCTTGTCCAGTCGGCCTATCCAAATGGCCCACATGAATTTCGGTTATGGGGAATCGCTAACTCTGGAAGATGTCAACTTAACTCTTGATACTGGTGGATCTTTAGGTCTTGTCGGCCCTAACGGGGGAGGCAAGACCACTTTGTTGAAATTGCTCTTGGGGCAATTAACCCCTGATCAAGGAGAGATTCGCATTTTCGGTCAGCCACCACGGCAATCTAGAAAGCTAGTTGGGTATATGCCCCAATATGTGAATTTCGACATGAACTTCCCCATAACTGCCCTGGATGTGGTGCTGATGGGGCGGTTGGGACTAACTAGGTTTATGGGGAGTTACCGTCGGCAAGATAGGCAAATGGCCCAGCAGGCCATGGAGCGGGTGGGGGTCTGGCAGCTTAGGGAACAGCGCTTAGGTAGTCTTTCTGTAGGTCAGAGACAACGAGTGTTCTTGGCTAGGGCTTTAGTGACAGAGCCTAGACTCATAATCCTGGATGAGCCCACTGCCAGTGTCGATCAGGAGGCAAGGCAGGACATAGGGCGATTGCTAGGTGAAATGAAAGGAAAGGTGGCCATGGTCATGGTCTCCCATGATCTGGAACTGCTGAGGTCCTGCGCCAATCGGTTGGTCTATGTTAATAAGAGACTTATACCTTACGAAAAGGCTGAAGTTGCTAGAGAACCGATTTTTCTGCGATGAGTATCTGGCTCCCAGTTTTTGTCAAGAAAGGCCGAGAATAGGTGGTTAAGGTATGGAAGAATTCTGGATCGCCCTTAGGGAGTATACATTCCTGCAACATGCCCTCTTGGCAGGTATACTGGCTAGCATAGCCGCGGGCCTCGCGGGGACATATGTTGTGGTGAAGCGGATATCATTGATTAGCGGTGGTATAGCCCATGCCATCTTAGGCGGTTTGGGAGTCGCCTATTATTATGGAGTTGACCCTACTAAAGGGGCTATTGTCTCCGCGTTGGTCGCGGCCGTTATTATTGGCCTTGTGAGCCTAAGGGCAAGGCAACATGAAGACACGATTATAAGTGCGTTGTGGGCGGTGGGGATGGCTATTGGAGTGCTTTTTATTGCCCGCACCCCTGGGTATAATGTCGATCTTATGACGTTTTTGTTTGGCAACATATTGATGGTTTCCACCGGTGATTTGGCCATGATCGCCGCACTTGACGGGCTGATTGTCCTAGTTGTCGTGGCTTTTTATAAGGAATTCCTAGCCCTTGCCTTTGATGAGGAGCACGCTCGCCTGAGGGGTCTTCCGGTGGAGATTTTGTACCTTGTGCTACTGATGCTCATTGCTTTGACGGTTGTCATATTGATCAAGATCGTTGGCCTGATTCTAGTTATCGCTCTGCTTACTTTGCCCCCTGCCATCGCCTGTCGCCGAGCCAGTAGCATTGCCAAGATGATGGTTTCGGCGATATGTCTAAGCCTCATTTTCAACACCACTGGTTTAGCCCTCTCGTATCAACTGGATCTGCCCACTGGAGCTACCATTGTCATCATCGCCGGTATCGCCTACATGCTGTCCTTAGCTTTGGATAGAGCCAAAGAGAGCAAGGTGTTCGGTAGATTGCGGCGAACCCTTTAGCGTGGGACGCTCTCAACTAGGTTCCCCAAACAGATTACTATCTTGAACGCGCATATGGATGATGGGCTTCGATCTAGTGACAAGACGTACTGTGAAATGTCATTGTCACTAAGCGCGCCTTGATAAGCTAAAAGGGAGGCCAAAAGATGGCTTTAACTCAAAAAGGTCAACAGGAGCAACGGGAGCTGCTATACGGGCTTTTGGGGGATCTGCCTGCCCGGGATCGGCCGGTGAGTGGCAGGCAACTGCTAAAGGAGGAGCGAGATACCTATATTCTGGAAACATTGATACTCGATCTAAATGGCATAGAGCCAGTACCGGCCTATTTTACCAAGCCCAAAGGCGCTGACGGGCCCTTTCCAGTAATCCTCTTTAACCATTCCCACGGTGGCAACTATCAGTTAGGCAAAGACGAGCTTATCTACGGCAGGGAGTATCTTGCTGATCCACCATACGCTGAGGCGCTAGCCAAGCAAGGCTATGGAGCGCTAGCGATTGATGCTTGGAACTTTGGAGAGCGGCGGGGTAGAACGGAATCTGAGCTTTTTAAGGAGCTGCTTTGGCAGGGCAAAGTTCTTTGGGGTTTGATGGTTTATGATAGTCTCAAAGCCATTGATTATCTGGTGACTCGCCCTGATGTGGATAAGGATCGGCTTGGCACATTGGGCATTTCCATGGGGAGCACCATGGCTTGGTGGGTGGCGGCCCTTGATATGAGGGTCAAAGTTTGTATAGATATATGTTGTCTCACTGATTTCGACGCACTGATCAAGGCCCGGGGCCTTGATGCCCATGGGTTGTACTACTATGTTCCAAGTCTTCTAAAGCACTTTGACACGGCATCTATCAATGGGCTAATCGCCCCAAGACCCCATCTTAGCCTAGCGGGTAATCATGATGTTTTGACACCGCCTGAAGGCTTAGAGCGGGTTGATGCGGCTCTTAAGTCCATTTATGCCAAGCTAGATGCAGAAGAGGCATGGCAACTACTAAGGTACAATACGGGGCATTTTGAAACCGCGGACATGAGAGTGCATATTATGGATTTCCTAGCTAAGTGGCTTTAGTTAAGCAAAGGGGACAAATCGGAAGGGGGAGGTGCAAGTGACCTCCCCCTGAAGTTTAGAGCCATGTGCCAAAGCGGCGGATATACAAGTTCTTGGCCCATTGAGTAGTCAAGGAATAGGCAAACAATATTCCGATAAGCCAAGGGAAATATGAAGCCGGTAAAGACTCCAATCCGATACCCGCACCAAACCCTGTAAAGGGTACTAAGGCTCCTAGGGCCATGATGGCGCCGGTTAGCAGAAGAACAGGTGTACTGGCTCTACTTTGCACAAAAGGCACCTTTTCTGTTCGGATCAAATGGACGATGAGTGTTTGCGATAATAGGCCCAGGACAAACCAACCTGATTGAAACAGGCTTTGATGCTGGGCAGAATTGGCTCCAAACACGTACCACATGACCAAAAAAGTTACTATATCAAAAATGGAGCTAATGGGACCAATATAGACCATGAACTTGGCAATACTTTCAGAGTCCCATTTTCGGGGTCCCGCTAGGAACTCCGGGTCCATGTTGTCCCATGGCAGAGAAAGCTGAGAAAAATCGTAAAGCAAATTTTGAGTTAGTAGCTGGATCGGTAGCATAGGCAGAAAGGGAATGAATGCGCTAGCAACTAATACGCTAAACACGTTACCAAAGTTGGAGCTAGCCGTCATCTTGAAATACTTGATGATATTACCAAATACTTTGCGCCCTTCCATGACACCTTGTTCCAGTACTAACAAGCTTTTTTCTAGCAGAATGATATCAGCGGACTCTTTCGCAATATCTACTGCGGTATCGACAGAGATGCCTACATCGGCTTCCCGGAGTGCCGCAGCATCATTGATGCCATCACCTAAGAAACCTACAGTATGACCTTTTTCCTTAAGCAGCCTCACGATGCGGGCTTTCTGCAAAGGGGCCACCTTGGCAAACACCGTGGTCACCTCGGCCAATTCGGCGAGTTCTTCTTCACTGAGGTCATCGATCATATGGCCTTCCACAACATTGCCGGGATCTAGCCCTACCTCCCTACATACCTTGGCGACTACTGCCTCAGTATCACCGGTGAGCACTTTTACATCAACGCCATGCTCGATAAGGGCGGCAAGGGCAGGTGCGGCAGATGCTTTAGGCGGATCAAGAAACCCGATGAATCCTACAAGAGTAAGCTCCTTTTCATCCTCGATTCCATACTGCATGCGCTCAGGAGGTAGCCCTTTGTACGCAACAGCAAGGATGCGAATCCCGTCGTTATTGTTCTTGCGGGCTTGGTCAAGGATCTTCACTCGGATGTCTGCATCTATGGGTCGGACGTGCCCGTCAACTTCAACATGGGTGCATAGGGCAACTACTTCTTCTACTGCACCTTTACAGATAAACAGATGCTCTTCCACTTCGTTAGTTACCACAACCGACATGCGCCGCCTAATAAACCCAAAGGGGATCTCGTCAACTTTCCAATACTTAGCAGTTCCGTCAGACTCATGTTCGGCCTCCATGTGCCGAATGATGGCTTCATCCATGAGGTTATTGAGGCCTGTTTGAAATGAGCTATTCAAGTATGCCAGTTCCAGTACCCGTTGGTCATCTTCACCATTTATGTCTAGGTGTTCCCGCACGGTCACCCGATCTTCTGTAAGAGTACCGGTCTTATCCGTACAAAGGATGTCCATGGCGCCCAGATCTTGGATAGAGCTAAGACGTTTGACGATTACTTTTTCCTTAGCCATTTGCAGCGCGCCCTTGGCAAGGTTCACAGAGACCACCATGGGCAGCATTTCCGGTGTGAGACCTACTGCTACTGCCAAGGAGAATAGAAAGGCGTCACCCCAATGCCCTTTCGTAATGCCATTGATGACAAACACTATGGGCACCATAACTGCCATGAATTTGATCAACACCCAGCTTACACTGCGAATGCCTCGATCAAAGCTACTTAGATCTTGCCCTTCTGTGACTCGACTAGCCAATGAGCCGAAAATCGTGTCTGCTCCTGTGGCGACAACCACAGCTGTGGCAGTTCCGCTCATTACATCGGTACCCAAAAAACATAGGTTGCCTGCATCTAGCAGATTGTCCGGTGCTTCGCTAGGGATGCCATCTCGGTACCCATTTAGGGCTGTGACATCGGGTTTACCCACAGGTAGGGATTCCCCGGTTAAGGCTGATTGACTCACAAACAGGTCTTTGCAGTTCAGCAATCTTACATCAGCCGGTATCATATCACCGGCGGAAAGATGGATTATATCGCCGGGAACAAGATCTGCCAAGGGTACTTCGTACTTCTGCGGCTCTGCACCCGATGCAGTGGATCGAGTTACGGTAGCAGTCACTTGCACCATGGCCTTAAGCTCCTCGGCGGCCCTTTGTGAGCGGTACTCTTGCCAAAACTGTAATATGCCACTGGCCAAGATCATGGCTAGCAAGATTATGATCTGTGCCCAATCAGCTCCTTCAGGCCCGGCGAACACCACATCGGTAAACCATGAGATGATTCCTAAAGCCAAGAGCACACCTATGAAAGGGTTGGCAAAGGCCCGGCCTAGATAAACCCACCAAGAGGGTACTCGTTCATGGGCCACTTCATTGGTCCCATAGACCTCCCGGCGTTGCTCGACCTCTGCTTCAGTCAGCCCTTCTAGGGTAGAGTCCATTAGCTTGAGTGCATCGGTGGCACTACCGTGCGCAGCCTCATAAAGTTTCCCTGTTCCAGGTGTTGTCTGTATCTGTTTTCCCATGATTGCCATGTTGTTGTCCCCTCTTTTCGTAGAATGACAAGTGCAGTGGTTGAGATTGCGGGAAGTACCTCAGCCCTTGGAAGAGACAAATCCCCGCATGTCGGTGCAGCGACAGCGGGGAAGGCAACCACCTTACTTAGGAATCGCTAAATGCACTAGGATCTTACCAAGTGGGATCCCATGTGGCCTGCAGGTGTTCCACGCTGTCTGTTGCTTGTGTTCGACTCATCTTTAGGTAGTCTACCTCCACCATCGTCCATAGAATCCCACCACCTCTACGTGTGAATTTGGGCATGAAAAAGAGACCTTTCCATACCAAGGAGGTCTCCGGATGCCGAGAGCAAATTCGGGGCCCCCTTTCTCGTCGAGCTTTGGCACAATACACCCAGAGCATAAGCTCAACCACATTAGGTAGTACCTTAACCCGGTAAAACCTGCTTACCCATTGGAGTCTCTAGACTTTTCTGGACAGTGGCCTATGTGTGTATTGGAGCCTCACCTAACAAGGAGTCATATTTAGTTTGCGGATATGAACCATTTGATCACTCCGTTACCATTGTAGGCATATGCTATTTGACTTGTCAAGAACTACCCTTTTGATGGTGGGCCCCCAGTATGGGCCCCAACGGCTAGGTATGTAACACTATGGATAAGTTGATTTGGGGTCTATCGCCGCCGATGATATGTCTTACCCCCTTGCCGGAATGCGTGCCATCATGCCGTAGATGAAAAGCCTAGGCGGTACCCGTTGCTGCAAGGTAGGGGAGGGGGCCAGGATCTCTTTATGGCCCTGCCGAACGGCAGTTAATGGTGTCGGCAGGGCTAATGACTTAATCCTATGCTTTACGCCTTTTCTTTTCTTTGCAGGAGTACAGCGAAGATTACAATTATCCCTTTAAAGGCTTCTCTAAGGAAAGGTGGTACCCCGAAGAGATTAAGTAGATTATTCATGACCGCGATGATCAACATACCTAACACAGTACCAATGATTGTTCCCCGCCCACCGCTCATAGATGTACCGCCGACCACCGCTGCGGCAATAGCATCCATTTCATAGCCACTTCCAGCATTGGCAAAATCCATGGAGCCAATACGAGAAACTTGAATAATGGCGGCTACGGCAACCAAAATGCCCATCAAGGAGTAGGTTCGAGTCTTCACTCCATCGACGTTAACACCTGAAAGCTGGGCAGCTCTCTCATTGGAACCTACTGCGATTACCTGCCTGCCGAAGACTGTGCGTGTAGAAATATAGTGGAGAACGGCGGCGATAATCGCCCAATAGACTATGGGCATAAACATTAATTTGTTGATGGTCAGGTTAGATATTTGCAGAAATTCCTTGGGGACTCTAGGGTTATAACCTTGCATGAAATGTTGAGTGACACTGCGAAAGATCTTCATGGCACCAAGGGTTGCCACAAAGGGGGCAATCCTTCCTTTGGTAATCAATAGGCCGATCAGAGTTCCCAGTACATAGCCTAAAATCACGGCTATAACGATAGTTAGGACATACGCCGGTGTTCCGGTGATGCCTAGGTTCAGTAGAACGCCCTTAGGACCTGTATCAATTAGGGTCATGATCACGGCACCTGTGGCTACTAAGGTCGAGCCTACTGCCAGATCAATTCCTCCTGTAATAATCACTAGGGTCATGCCCAGGGCAATAATCCCAATACCGGCATTGTTCCTTAAGATATTGATCCAGTTGCGGCCCCAAGCACTAAACCACTGGCCGAAGGAACCATAATCGAACCCTAAGACTAGTGTCTGCAAAAGGATGAGAATTAGCAGGACTGAAACAATACCAAAATGGGAATCTGCTGACCTCCTGTTTCTTAGTCTTTGTGTGAACTTGTTTGCTTGCCGACCCGTTCTTATCTCCATGTCCTTACCCGCCTTTTAAATAGCATGCAAGATGCTACCAGTTGCAAGCCTCATGATATCATGCTCGGTCATGGTATCTGCTGAGACTTCACCTTGAATTTCCCCTTGATACATAACTAAAGCTCTGTCACAAAGCCTAATAATCTCCTGGGCTTCACTAGACAAAACAACTATCGCCATACCCTCTTCTGCCAATTTTAGGATAATGCTGTAGATCTCTTCCTTAGCTCCTACATCAACCCCTTGAGTGGGGTTATCTAGAATCAAGATCTTAGGATTCGCCGGTAGCCATTTGGCCAGCACAACTTTTTGTTGATTGCCACCTGATAGAGTGTTGATGTTATCAGTGGCACTTTGTAGCCTGATAGCCAGTTTTCGCCTTTGATCTGCGAACAATTCTTCCTGTTTCTTTCTATCAATAATCCCCCACCGAGCAAAAAGAGGCCAAGTAACAATGGAGGCATTCTCCAGGATATTCATATCTTTAATAATGCCGTTTTCTTTTCTGTTGCGAGGAAGATAACCAATGCCCAGGCTTAACGCTTGTTCGGTGCTCAGAATCCTTACCTCTTTGCCCTCTAGGAATATCCTTCCTGATAGGGTCTGCTCTGCACCGAAAATTGCCTGGAATAGTTCACTACGTCCGTCCCCTAGGAGCCCTGTGACGCCAAGGATTTCTCCTTTTTTAAGACTCAAGCTAATGTTCCGGAAAGCCTGGGAATGGGTGAGGTTTTCCACCCTTAAGACTTCAGCCCCGATGTTCTTCTTCCTAGTTAACCTGTCTGTACTGATGTCATGCCCCACCATAAAGCGGGCCAAATCATCTGTTGTTACATCCTCGACTAATCCCTCTGCAACCAATTTACCATCACGAAGCACCATATATCGCTCACAGATGTCCATTACTTCATTGAGTTTATGGGAAATGAAAATAATGCCCACGCCTTGCTTTTTTAGGGTTTCCATCATCTCGAAAACCCGCTTAATCTCTGGTTCCGTTAACGAGGTGGTCGGTTCATCCATAATGATGATGGAAGCATCCATGATTATGGCACGGCAGATCTCTACGATTTGCTTATACGA
>JAAZMF010000203.1 GCA_012798955.1 Bacillota bacterium
ATCGGGCTGCCGAAAGGCTCCAGACCTCACTACCAATAAATCGACATCGGACTCAGGTCCAGCACCACCTGTTGCATAAGAACCAAAAAGAATGATGGCATCCGGTTTACATTCCGACGCGGCAACAGATACCATTTCTTGAATTAGGGCCTCGGTTACCTCGATCACTGCCATCCCCTCCTAGTCTTAACTCCCCTTACCCTACCAATCATAGCGAAGCCACAATCCATCAACATTATTATACCCCCCCTAGCTATCCCAATCAACTTATATGGTTTGTCGGGGCGGGCAGATTAAAGGTTGCTATTAGGTAACAAGGCGGGCTAGCACAAGCCACCCTGGAAACCCAAGAAAAGCAAAAACCCCCGATATGATCGAGGGTTTCTTGTGGCCCGCCCGGTAGGACTCGAACCTACGGCCTTCTGATTCGAAGTCAGACACTCTATCCAGCTGAGCTACGGGCGGATTTCCATTGTCGGTACCTATTGTACCACAGACATGGCCACGTGACAACCAAAATGCAACGTCCGCCCGTATTCCATGATCAGCTATCTATCATCGCGGTCATCGAATATTACAGTATCTTAATCCTCTTCACTTGCCGTGTCTTCTGCCCTATCCTCCTGTGTATCTTGTGCGGGAACGTCAATACCTAATTCCCTAGCGATACGGCTGACATCCTCTTCTGGTTCCTTAATCTCTACTTCCTCTGATTCGGAAAACACTCGAACATCAATGCCAATGCTTTGTAGCTCTTTGAGTAACACTCGGAAAGATTCAGGCACACCTGGCTCAGGTATATTTTCGCCCTTGACAATGGCCTCATAGGCTTTCACTCGGCCCCGAACATCATCAGATTTGATAGTAAGCATTTCCTGCAGCGTATAGGCTGCACCATAGGCTTCAAGAGCCCATACTTCCATCTCTCCAAAGCGTTGCCCACCAAATTGAGCCTTACCACCTAGTGGTTGCTGGGTCACTAAGGAGTAGGGACCTGTAGAGCGAGCATGGATCTTGTCGTCAATTAGGTGAGTTAGTTTGAGCATATAGATATAGCCCACAGTCACTTCAGTATCGAAGGCTTCTCCAGTACGCCCATCATATAAGACAGATTTGCCTGTCTTAGGTAAGCCGGCTCTCTCTAGCGAAGAGGATATATCCTCTTCCTGGGCACCATCAAAGATCGGAGATGCCACCTTAATGCCCAACTGTGATGCAGCCCATCCTAGGTGGGTCTCCAACACCTGTCCGATGTTCATGCGGGAGGGGACTCCCAAAGGATTTAGGACAATATCCACGGACTTACCATCTGGCATAAAGGGCATGTCCTCTTCCGGCAAGATCCTCGCGATAACCCCTTTGTTGCCGTGGCGACCCGCCATTTTGTCACCAACGGCTACCTTCCGCTTCTGGGCGAGATACACTCGCACAGACTGCTCCACACCGGGCCGCAATTCATCGCCGTTTTCCCGGGAAAACACCTGCACATCCACTACTATGCCGCCCTTACCGTTAGGCACCCTTAGAGACGTATCCCTCACCTCTCTGGCCTTCTGACCAAAGATAGCCCGAAGCAAGCGCTCTTCCGCAGTCAGTTCTGTTTCCCCTTTCGGAGTAACTTTACCAACCAAGATATCGCCAGGACCCACTTCTGCCCCAATCCTGATAATGCCACGACTATCAAGATCCTTAAGGGCCTGCTCTCCGGCGTTGGGTATATCCCCGGTAATCTCCTCAGCTCCTAGCTTAGTGTCAAGGGCTTGTATCTCATATTCCTCGATATGAATGGAGGTCAGAACATCATCTTTGACTAGACGCTCACTGATTAATATGGCGTCCTCATAGTTGTAACCTTCCCAAGCCATAAAGGCGACTAAGAGATTCCGGCCTAGGGCTAATTCTCCCTGGTCAGTAGCTGGCCCATCAGCGATCACGTCACCTGCTTCCACCCGCATGCCTTTCTTCACAAGGGGTCGCTGGTTGATGCAAGTGCCTTGGTTAGAGCGTTCGAACTTAGCTAATCTATATGCATCCCGTTGGCCACGATCGGTCCGAACGATAATCTCTCTAGCATTCACGGTTTCCACCAAACCCGGATTTCTGGCAATAGCTAACACACCCGAGTCCCTAGCTGTTCGACTTTCTAAGCCAGTACCCACAAAAGGTGCCTCGGGAACCAGCAGGGGTACTGCCTGTCGTTGCATATTCGAGCCCATCAAAGCCCTAGATGCATCATCATTTTCCAAAAATGGGATTAGTCCTGTAGTCACACTAACTAGCTGTTTGGGAGAAACGTCCATCCAATCGACCTGTTCACGGGGGACTAGCAGAACCCTGTCCATATAGCGAACAGTTACTCTCTCGTTAACGAAATAGCCTTCTGCATCTAGCGGCTCATTGGCCTGCGCAACGGCATAGTTATCCTCTTCATCGGCTGTTAGGTAATGAACTTCATCAGTAAG
This sequence comes from Bacillota bacterium, assembly GCA_012798955.1. GTDB lineage: Bacteria > Bacillota > Limnochordia > DTU087 > DTU087 > JAAZMF01. The sequence continues at coordinate 2,463 of JAAZMF010000203.1, forward strand.
TCGGCCATCAATCACCTTTAGGTATGGTGTCTCGATAAAGCCATAGTCATTTACCCGGGCATAGCTACAAAGGGATCCGATTAAGCCGATACTGGGTCCCTCAGGTGTTTCGATAGGGCACATCCGGCCATAGTGGGAATGATGGACATCCCGTACTTCAAAACCCGCCCTTTGCCGTGAAAGGCCGCCGGGACCTAGAGCTGACAGACGCCGCTTGTGAGTTAGCTCTGCCAAGGGGTTAGTCTGATCCATGAACTGTGATAGCTGACTGCTGCCAAAAAATTGATTGATCGCTGCCACTACCGGCCGGTTATTGATCAGGGCCCTAGGCGTAATGTTGTCCACGTCTTGAATACTCATACGCTCCCGCACAACCCTGGCCATGCGGGCTAGTCCAATCCGAAATTGGTTCTGCAAGAGTTCTCCTACAGTCTTGATCCGCCGATTACCTAAGTGGTCTATATCATCAATATGGCCCACACCATCCATGAGATTAAATAGGCAACCCACGACTGCTGCCACATCCTGAGGTGTCAGGATACGCACATCCATGGCGGGCTCACCATTACCGATCACCTTTAGCTCATCGATTTCTTTACTCCTAATATATACCCCGTCAGGTTTGGCCTGGGCGATGCGGTCTGCTAACCGTCTATCTACCTTAGTACCAGCATCGGCAAGGATTTCCCCAGTTTCGGGGTGTATAACAGGTCGTGTCAATGTCTTATCCACGAGGCGCCTTGCAATCGCCAGTCTCTTGTTGATCTTATACCTGCCTACAGCAGCTAAATCATAGCGACCTTGGTTGCCAAAGGTACTATTAAATAGGCCCCGGGCCGATTCTAAGGTGGGCAACTCACCTGGCCTTAGCCGCCCGTGGATCTCCATGAGGGCTTCCTCTTCCGATGTGGTTCTGTCTTTATCTAGTGTCGGTCCGAGGGCTACACTATCATGGAAAAGCTCTGTTAACTGAGCATTGGTACCAAAACCCATGGCCCTTAGCAACACAGTTACCGGGAGCTTACGAGTCCGATCGATCCGGACATACGCTACATCATTGACATCAGTCTCAAACTCAAGCCATGCTCCCCGATCAGGAATAAGGTTAGCAGTAAACAACGGCTTCCCACTAGTATGCATGTCACTTCCGTAATATACGCCGGGTGAGCGCACTAATTGGCTAACAACTACCCGCTCTGCACCGTTGATGATGAAGGTACCCCGTTCAGTCATAATCGGGAACTCTCCCAGGAAGACCTCCTGCTCCTTCACTTCACCAGTGGCTTTATTGATCAAGCGGGCCTGCAGATTAATCGGCACCGCATAAGTCAAATCTCTTTTCTTGCATTCATTGGCTGAGTATTCGGGCTCACCTAGGGAGTGTTTGACAAATTCCAGAACTAGATTGCCAGTAAAATCTTCTACAGGTGAAATATCTGCCAAAGCTTCAGCAAGACCCTCATTGATAAACCAAATATAGGGCTCCCGTTGAATGTCGACGAGATCCGGCATGTCATAAACTTCTTGAATCCTGCCAAAACTTGTCCTTTGCCGTTTTTCATGCGTCTGTGTAATTACAGCCAAAGCATCGACCTCTCCTTCCGGTTTTGCTCCCAAGCC
>JAAZMF010000204.1 GCA_012798955.1 Bacillota bacterium
CTTGATGGGCCGCCTGGGTCTAAACATCATCTTAATGGCCAGCATGTTTGTCACCCAACCAATGACTCCACCTATGAAGGGCATGAGAATGATTTGCCACTTAAGCATTGCTAGTCAGTCCTTTTCCACTATACTTTTGGCCAACTTAGTATGATCTTGTACTCCAAACAAACATGTTGTCCCTGCAGACGGCTGAAAATACGTTTTGCTACAAAGGTATTGCCTTTTTGATGCGAAGTAACTATAATAAACCCAAGAGCTCTTGGGCTTTACCGTAGCCATGTGGGATATGGCTACGAAAAGGGTTGATGGATGGGGGGCACGAAAACTATGGAGGAAAGGTTGGATGCCTTAGATCACCAGCTGATTGAACGTTTGCAGATTGACGGGCGCACCCCGTATACTGCTTTAGCCGCCGAGCTTGGCGTGGCCGAGGCTACTGTGAGAAAGCGAGTTAACCGCCTACTTGATAGTGGAATTCTTAAGATCGTAGGAGTCACATCCAGGGAGAAGCTAGGCCTTGGCACCCAGGCTATAGTTGGTGTCAAGGTAGATGGAGATAGTATGGAGCAAGTGATAGCAGAGCTTCAACCTTTGGATATAGTCCGCTATATTGGCGTAGCGGCAGGCGAATTTGATTTGATTTTGGAGTTGGCGACAACCTCCAATGAGGAGCTTTTTATGTTTCTAACCCGTGAGCTTAGAGATATACCGGGAGTTGTCGCATCACAAACATCTCTAATCATGAAGGTGCCAAAAAACAGTTATTGATCTTAGACTAAATGGGAAAAGGGAGGGGGGCGGCATGCATTGTGGGCGTGCCGCGATGGGATATGCAAAGGTTAATCAAAGGCTTGGGGCTTATCACGGTGTTAGTAGTGTTTGTCTCTGGCCTAGCACTTGCTGCAGATGCGCCCATTAAGATCGGTGTGACTCAAATAGTGGAGCACCCGGCCTTAGATATGGCCCGTAAAGGATTTATTGATGAACTAGCGGCCCATGGGTATGAGGGAGATAGGGTCATCTACGATCTGCAAAACGCTCAGGGAGACTTTGCCACGGCCCAAGCTATTGCGGAGAAATTCGTAAATAACCAAGTTGATCTAATTCTGGCCATCGCCACACCTACGGCACAGGCTACTGCCAATGTGACCCGCCGAATCCCAATATTGATCACGGCAGTGACTGATCCCGTTGCGGCTGGACTAGTGGATAGCATCGAATTGCCCGGGACCAATGTCACCGGTACATCAGATTTGACACCGGTATATAGTCAGTTGGCATTAGTTCAGGATATTGTGCCCGAAGCCAAGCGCATCGGCATCTTGTACAATCCCGGAGAGACCAATTCCCTAGTTCAGTTGGATCTAGCCCGGGTAGCTGCCAAAGAACTGGATCTAGTCTTGGTTGAGGCACCGGTGAGTAACAGCAGTGGGGTGCATCAGTCAGCCCAGGCCCTGATCGGACGGGTAGATGCTATTTACGTGCCCACCGATAATACAGTGGTTTCAGCTATGGAATCAGTCATCATGGTGGCAGAGACGACCAAGTTGCCACTTATTGCCGGTGAGACCGACTCTGTAGCCAGGGGAGCCTTAGCCACTGTCAGCCTAGATTATTATTCGTTAGGCCGCCAAACCGGCAAAATGGCCCTCAAGATTCTCGAGGAAGGCGCCGATCCGGCAACTATGCCCATTGAGTATCTAGAGGATGTATCCCTAGCCCTCAATCTAGGTGCAGCTAAACGGATGGGTGTCACCTTACCTGCAGCACTGATTGAAGCTGCTGACAAGATTATAGAGTAGAGATTATCTGTAGATGGGAGTAGTCATCATGTTATGGTCCGCCTTAGTTGGTACTATAGAACAGGGCCTGATTTATGGGGTCATGGCATTAGGGGTGTATATCACATTTCGAATCTTGGATTTTCCTGACCTTACTGTTGATGGAAGCTTTCCCCTAGGTGCCGCCGTTGCAGCCAAGATCATTGCCGATGGAGGTAATCCGCTTTGGGGTAGTCTGCTTGCTATAGGGGCCGGTTGCTTAGCCGGGTTGGTTACGGGCATCTTGAACACTAAGCTTAAGATTTCCGGTCTCTTGGCGGGCATATTGACTATGACAGGCCTGTATTCCGTGAACTTACGGATCATGGGTAGGGCTAACATACCTTTATTGCGGAGACCTACCCTTGTGAGTTGGTTCGGCGAGCGGGGTCTACCTCCATGGGTGTTCTTCCTAATGGTGCTACTCCTTACTAAAGTACTCATGGACATCTTTCTCAATACGGAGCTGGGCTTCGCTTTGCGAGCAACGGGAGATAATGAACAAATGCCACGGAGTTGTGGCGTGAATACCGATAGCATGAAATTGCTGGGTCTGGCCCTCTCCAATGGCCTAGTGGCCTTATCCGGTGCGCTAGTAGCCCAGTACCAGGGATTTGCCGATGTTGGTATGGGGATCGGAACAGTTGTTGCCGGTCTAGCGTCTGTGATTATTGGCCAAGCTTTGGTGCGGTTCAATGGTCTGGTATGGGCTACCACCGGAGTGATCGTGGGCTCGATTGTGTATCGATTAGCGATTTTTGCAGCCCTGCGCTTAGGGCTTGCACCTACTGATCTAAAGCTAATTACGGCCATCCTAGTGGTTATCGCACTCTCTGGGCCTAGCTGGCGAGGTGTTTGGGAGAAGCTTGTGAGGGGGAAGGATCATGCTACGGATATCCCAACTGCGTAAAGTGTTTGCCAGTGGGAATGGTATGGAAAAAGTCGCACTAGATGACGTTGACCTGAACGTTGGCCCCGGTGATTTTGTCACAATTATAGGTAGCAATGGCGCGGGTAAATCCACCTTGCTCAATGCCGTTGCCGGAGCATACAGTGTAGACGAAGGTAGAATCTGCATCGATGGGCAGGATGTAACGCTTTGGCCTGAGCATCGCAGGGCAGGGCTGATTGGTCGGGTGTTTCAAGACCCCATGATTGGTACTGCCGCTTCTATGACCATAGAAGAGAACTTGGCTATGGCTCTGAAGCGCGGCTGCAGGCCAGGCTTAGGTTTTGGCGTGAACCAGCGTAATCGCGCCCATTTCCAAGAGCTTTTGTCACTATTAGACTTGGGTCTGGAAGATAGGTTAAAAGATCCGGTTGGTTTACTATCGGGGGGCCAAAGACAGGCACTGACTTTATTAATGGCCACGATTTCTTCACCGAAGTTGCTGCTTCTGGACGAGCATACTGCGGCATTAGATCCCAAGACAGCTGAACAAATCGGTGAGTTGACCAGAAAAATCGTGGGTGGTCGCCGACTTACTGCTTTGATGATTACCCATAACCTTCAGGATGCCCTGGCGTTTGGTAATCGCACTCTTATGATGGATCAAGGGAATATCATATTAGACCTTCGCAACCCCCGACGGGCCAAGATGAGTGTAGATGACCTGCTAGATCAGTTCGTAGCCCTTAGGGGTACTCGATTCCTAGATGATCGGGCACTTTTGGCTTAGCAGTTTTTGGGGTGAGGTCTACCTTTGTTGACTCTAATGGCGTTTATAGCTTTGAGGCTATCATGGCAGTGGTTACAGCCTGGGCAAAACTGTATCTTGTCGAGGAAAATGGTCTGAATGGCGTCGGTTGTTGGCCAATCCTCAGGAAAATGCAGTATGATATCCCTAGGTGCGATGGTTAGCAGAGCGCTGATCAGCAAATCCTCTATGTCTAGGTCATGATTGACGAGGCTAGCTGGTAACCCTTCTAGGTATTCATTGTCAATTAATGATTTTTTGCTATCTAACACCCGGTATAGACCGTTAGGGCGCACAATTACGTGGGCGACTTGGATTAGGGGCTCTTGTAATTCTACAAAGCAGCGCAATAGCGTGATAAACTCCTGGTGAGCCCGCTGTCGCCTGATGGATTCTGCTGCCATGCGCACTAAGTGGCGGAGAGATTGTTTGTATTTTCCAAGGCGGAAATGCACAAAGCCCTCCACAATAAGCAGCTCCTCCAAAGCTAGATATTCGGTGAGGGCGTTGAGAATATCTGAACGTAGCTGTAGGCGAGCCGTTTTTGCTAGACTTAAAGAGCTGGTACCCTGTAAAATAGCTACCACCTCTATGTATACGGCGGCTCGCTCTTCTTCTGCCATAATCTCGAACTCTTGGGTGATGAGGCGGTGAATCAGCTTTGTCTCGTACTGATCAATAATATATTCAGTCAAGACACTGGCCAGATGATAAGTAAACTCTTCGGACCGCTCCTTTGCCTCACCTAGTTCAATTAGCCCCTTTTGGGCGAAATAGTGGCAAAGCATGGTTTTGGCCGAGCAATCTTTTGTGGCAATAATTATCAAAGCTACGCCTCACTCCTCTCATAGTAATCTATGCCACTTGGGCAAAAGGTATACTGAGTAGCACTATGGAGACCTTGACAGGGCTCGTTGGAATTGGATATAATTTAAAAAACAGACTACGATGATGGGGAAAAGTAGAGTGTGGGAACGATAAGGGAGGAAGTGCCATAGATTGAGAGCACTTCCCGGGAATACACTGGAAAAACCACCCCGGAGTTACCGAGTGGAAAGAGTGTCATGGGGGAAGCAACCTCTGTGCGGTCAAGTAAATTCGGTCGGGTAGGCCCGTTATAGCCTGGCAGAGTGGATCGGGAGCTTAGTGATGTGAGCGCCGATTAACTAGGGTGGAACCGCGAGATGACCTCGTCCCTAAGGGACGGGGTTTTTTGCTCTAGATTTTTAGTGTCCAAAAAGGAGTGGGAGAGATGCCAGTTATTACGTTTCCTGATGGAAGCCAAAAAGAGTATGGGGAGCCGATAAGTGCCTCGCAGATAGCGGAAGACATAGGACCTCGGTTAGCCAAAGCTGCTGTTGCTGCCCGGGTGAACGGGGAACTGCGGGATTTGGATTCTGTGATCGATGCAGACGGCTCTGTTGAGATCATTACCCTAGATCAGTCTGAGGGGCTAGATGTATTGCGCCATAGTGCAGCCCACATTATGGCAGAAGCTGTCAAACGCCTTTACCCAGATGCCAAATTGGCTATAGGACCAACGATAGAGAACGGGTTTTACTATGACTTCGATGTTTCCCAAAGCTTTTCTTCTGAAGATTTGGCCCAGATCGAGGCGGAGATGCACAAGATAATCCAAGCAGATCAGGAGTTTACCCATTGGGAGCTAGACAAAGAGTCGGCTATAGATAAGTTTAAGGCCCAGGGTGAAGTATATAAAGTTGAGCTGCTAGAGGATATGGTCGATGATACAGTCAGTCTCTATCAGCAAGGGGATTTGATCGATCTTTGCCGAGGTCCTCATCTACCTTCTACAGGTAAGCTTAAGGCCTTCAAGCTCCTGAATGTAGCTGGTGCATATTGGCGGGGGGATTCCCAGCGTCCTATGCTGCAACGTATTTATGGCACTGCTTTTCCTCGGCAGGCGGATCTAGACGAGTATCTTCATAAGCTAGAGGAGGCGGCTCGGCGGGATCATCGACGGTTAGGTAGGGAACTAGATCTATTCAGTATGCACGATGAAGGTCCCGGCTTTCCCTTCCTGCATCCGAAGGGGATGATCGTCTGGAGGACATTGGAGGACTTCTGGCGCCAGGAGCACCGGCGTAGAGGGTATGAAGAGATCAAGACACCTGTTATCTTAAGTGAATCTCTGTGGCGACAATCTGGCCACTGGGATCATTATCGGGAAAACATGTATTTCACTGAGATCGATGAAAACGCCTATGCCATCAAGCCTATGAATTGCCCCGGCAGTGTACTACTTTACAAGCGGGGTTTGCAGAGCTATCGGGACTTGCCTCTTAGGTATTGTGAATTAGGCTTAGTTCATCGCCACGAGCTCTCCGGTACTTTGCATGGCTTGATGAGAGTGCGGTGCTTTCACCAAGATGATGCCCACATCTTCATGACGCCCTCTCAGATTCAAAGTGAGATCGAAGGGGTTATAGATTTCATTGACCACGTTTACCAGGATGTTTTCGGGCTCAGCTACCGGGTGGAACTAAGTACGAAGCCCGATAATGCCATGGGTGATGATGAGATCTGGGATACGGCCACCGATGCCCTGCGTAAAGCAGTAGAGGCGAAACAGATTCCATATGCAGTCAATGAAGGTGATGGGGCGTTTTATGGTCCCAAACTAGATTTCCATTTAGAGGATTGCTTAGGCAGAACTTGGCAATGTGGGACAATTCAGCTGGACTTTATGTTTCCTGAACGATTTGATCTCACATATGTGGGAGAAGATGGTAAAGAGCATAGGCCAGTCATGATCCATAGAGTCATTTTTGGAGCTTTGGAGCGGTTTATTGGCATTTTGATTGAGCACTTTGCCGGAGCCTTCCCTGCTTGGCTGGCTCCCGTTCAAGCTCGGGTGATACCCATCGGTGATCGGTTCCTAGACTACGCTAAGGTAGTGGAGGGAGAGCTTACTGATGGTGGGCATGGTGATCTGAGGATAGATGTGGATAGCCGCGATGAAAAGGTAGGTTACAAGATCCGCCAAGCTCAGATCGAGAAGATACCCTATATGCTAGTGGTGGGGGAGAAGGAAGTTGCAGCGGAAGCTGTGGCCGTGCGTCACCGCCAATTGGGCGACATGGGTAGCATGCCAGTTTCCAAGTTCAAGGAGCTCTTGGCTCGGGAGGTCAAAACTAAAGCTTTGAACCCTGATAGTGCCTCTTAGCCATATTCGTGGACTAGGGAAATGCGGTGAGCGGATTGGCCATTGCTGGAAAAACGGTTGGTGCCGGGATGTATTTGACAAGGCACGCCCCGTATGGTATTCTAATCACCGTCGGAGTGTTTTGGTAAGAGCCATTACGAAGTTAATATACCTTCAAACAAGTAGAAGTCACCGCTTCTCACCTTGTGGCGCCACAGGTAGCTAACAAGGTCTTGCTGAGGGGATTCGACCCTGCCCACTGGGACTGATTGGAACTAGTTCTAGTTTAGCCGAGTGGCAGGCTAGATGCTTTGAGAGTGGGGAGCGGTTGTAAATGGCCGCTCCTTTTTGATCCTGTGCAACAGGGCCTAGGAAAGCTAAGTGATGGCCAAGACCCTGTGGCCCAGGAAAAATTCTACGGAGGTGATAGGAGATTAGCAACGAGTTGCGCATTAACTCGGAAATCCGGGCACGGGACGTAAGGGTGATCAGCCCCGAGGGTGAGCAGTTAGGCGTTATGTCTATTAGGGATGCCATGCAGGCTGCCGCGGAGAGGGAACTCGATTTGGTAGAAGTTGCCCCCAATGCCCGCCCACCAGTTTGCCGGATCATGGACTATGGGAAGTATAGGTATGAACAGACTAAGCAAAAGAAGGAAGCCAAAAAACGGCAGAAGCAGGTCTCTGTTAAGGAAGTCCGCATGACTCCTAAAATTGATGATCATGACTTCCAAGTGAAAACTAAGAATGCCGAGAGGTTTCTAGGTGATGGCAATAAGGTAAAAGTCTCAGTGCGTTTTCGGGGGCGAGAGGTCGTTCATTCTAACTTGGCCCGGGATATGCTACTGGGGATGGCGGAGCAAGTCAGCCAAGTGGGGAGTATAGAGCGCCAGCCATTGATGGAGGGGCGTCAGATGATTATGATACTTGCCCCTAAGCAGGAGTGACGTGAGAAAGGGAGATATTCCATGCCTAAGTTGAAGACGCACCGGGGGGCCGCCAAACGGTTTAAGGTGACCGGGAGTGGCAAGATTAGAAGAAGTAAGGCTTACAAAAGCCACATTCTAGAGAAGAAAAGTTCCAAACGTAAGCGTAATCTGCGTCAGCCAACACTGGTAGATTCCGCGGACGCTAAGCGCATGCATAAGCTTTTGCCCTACGGTTAATTCCAGGGGCCAGCGCGGTATCTTATTCGGTTTAGGAGGCGAAGAAAATGCCACGGGTAAAAGGTGGTACTGTTACTAGGGCAAGACGCAAAAGGACTCTCAAGCTCGCTAAAGGCTACTATGGCTCAAGGAGCAAACTATTTCGCCCTGCCAATGAGCAGGTAATGAAATCATTAGCATATGCGTATCGGGATCGACGACAACGCAAACGTGATTTCCGCAAACTTTGGATTACTCGCATCAACGCCGCGGCGCGGACTAATGGTCTGTCTTATAGTCGATTTATCTCAGGGCTGCGCAACTCTGGTCTAGAGATTAATCGCAAGATGTTGGCAGAATTGGCAGTTAACGATGCGGAAGCTTTTAGCCAGCTAGTGGATGTAGCCAAACAGGGGTTAGCGAACTAATCTACCAGCAAGGATCTAGTAACAGTAAGCAGTCTAGCATGACAGAGTCCCAGGGTGAACTAGAGATCTAGATTCATATCGGTGTGGACTCTGTCCCGTATGGCTGCTTTTTTATCGCCAGAGCGGAAGGTGGAAAGCTGTGCTCATCACTAGCACACAAAATCCCCAGATAAAGCGTATGCGTTCCCTTTATACCCGTAAGGGTAGGGAACGGACAGGTCTCATCCCGGTGGAGGGCGTAAGATTTGTGATGGAAGCACTAGCCGCCGCCGAGAAGGGAGTTACGTCTGTAGATGCCATTTTTTGTGAAGATGGATGTGAGCACTCCCTCGACGAAGAGCTATCTAAGGCCCTGGGCAGATTTCAGAACCAGATCATGCGGTGCTCTACATCTGTTTTTAAGACTCTAAGTGATACCGGCACACCTCAGGGCATAGTGGCGGCTGTGACAAGACCGAGCCAGGAAGTATCCCTCTTGTCGGGGCAAGGACAGGCGTCATATTTGATTGTTGATCGTGTGCAAGATCCAGGTAATCTAGGCACTATGATCCGCACCGCCGCGGCGGCCGGAGCTCAGGGAATATTTTGCCTAAGTGGCACAGTGGATCCCTATAACTCCAAAACCTTAAGGGCGACCATGGGTTCAGTGTTTCGTATTCCCATAGTGACGGGAGTAGACTCTAGGGAGCTAGTTACAGACTTACAGAGTCATGGATGCCGACTGATAGCCGCGGATATAGATGCCGAACACTATCATTTTGAGATACCCTACACTGGCCCAAATGCCATTATCATTGGCAATGAGGGCCAGGGGATTGGCAGGGATTTACTTGATGCTGCCGACACCAGAGTGAAGATTCCCCTAGCCCAAGGTGTTGAATCCCTCAATGCAGCGGTGGCATGTGGGATTTTGCTATTTGAGGTAGTGAGATACCACCACAGATCAAGGGCTGCTTTCTAGACTATGGCTTTTGGAGCTTTTCTAAGTCTGATCAAGATTGAGCAATTGCTCTTCATAGATGTCCAGTTCACACATATCCTCTTCGCCTTGCCAGTGCATACAGTTCTCGCAGCTAATATCCTCAGGGGCAGGCTTTGAGGCTAAAGGAC
>JAAZMF010000005.1 GCA_012798955.1 Bacillota bacterium
ATCTATCGAGAAGATGCTAGAACTAAGGCCTTACCTACCCGACCAATATATGGGAATTGGCTATACTGACATGCAGATGCTTTTTGCCCAAGAGATGGCTGCCATGTTTCTGGCCGGTTCCTATGAATTGGGCACCCTTGCCCAGATGAATCCCGAGCTAGAGATAGGGGCTTTCGTCATACCGCCCTCAAGTGCCCACGAACCCAAGACCATGACCATGTATGTGGACGGCTCTTACGGAATGAACGCCGCCACCAAACATCCAGAAGCAGCACTGGCATTTGTGCAGTTCTTGGCCTCCAAGGAATATGGGACCATGTTCACGGAAACTCTGCAGCAAATCTCAGCGGTCCCCGGAGTGAAACCCACAAATCCCTTGCTAGCAGAAATCGTAGGCATGATGGATGCTGATGCCACCCCCTACTTGATGCTTACAGCTTTCCGATATGGTCAGCCAAGCGGTTCCACTTTACTGCAAAATGAACTCCAGGGTGTTTTTGCCGAAGAGATCAATCTAGAACAAGCACTTGCCAACATCCAAACAGGATTAGAGGTTTGGCATGTCCCGTTTATGAAATAGCTACCCATCTTAGCTACCTAAGCCGTGAAGGGCCTTTTAACTAGGGCCCTTCACGCAATAGATATCGAAAGGAGTGAACTACCTTGATGAAAAACTGGCTCCAAAAGCACATCTATGTCGTTTTTCTGTTACCTGGACTCATATTATACACCCTATTTATGGTATATCCCCTTGGCTCAGCTCTAGGCTTTAGCCTTATTGCCTGGGATGGCCTTGTGGGAGGCGCTTTCTGTGGTCTGGAGAATTTCAAAACGGTATTACTTAGAGCCCCCTATAATATTAGATTTTGGGGCGCTCTCCAGCACAATGTGGTCTTTTTTGCCATCACCTTTTTCATTCAATCGACCCTTGGTTTGTTCTTAGCATTTCTGTTCACTAAGAAACGAAGGGGATATGATCTACTACAAACCCTATTTTTCCTGCCATATACGCTTTCCATGGTCGTGGTCGGCTTCTTGTGGCTGCTTCTGCTTAATCCAACTTGGGGCGCCTTTAACAAAGGGCTCAAGCTCCTGGGTTTGGCACACTGGGCTCAGCCCTGGTTAGGGCAAACGGCCACAGCCTTGCTTACGGTGATCCTCGTTAATGCTTGGCGCTGGCTAGGATTCCCCATCCTAGTGTTTAAGGCAGGTTTACAAAGCATTTCCGAAGAATATCATGAAGCCGCTAGAGTCGACGGTGCTACAGGGTGGCAAGCGTTTAGACATATTACGTTGCCCCTTGTCTTGCCCACCATCGGGATGGTTACCATCTTGACTTTCATCTGGATATTTAACACGTTTGAGCTAGTCTTCGTCATGCAAGGATCTAGCGGCAATCCGTATTACTCCACAGATATACTGGGCACTTTTTTCTACCGTACCGCCTTTGGTGACTCCACAACCGGCGGAGAACCTGGGCAGGTTGGTATTGCCTCTGCCATTGCCGTGTTGATGTTCCTTATTGTAGCTGCTGTATCCTATGTGGGTGTCCGGAGAATTCAAGAAAGCGAAATACAATACTGATTAGAATGGGGGAAAATCAGTGTCAAATGCATCTATTTCCCGGAAAAGATTACTAGTGGAAGGGACCACATATCTATTTCTCATCATACTAGCCCTCGTTTTCATCTACCCCATTTTCCTAATGATCATCACTTCATTTAAACCAACAAGGGAGATTTTCCTCGCTCCCTTTGGTCTACCGAAGTCCTGGGGATTAACTCCATTTAGCCAAGTATGGACAAAAGCACACTTTAATACGTATTTCCTAAATAGTATCATGGTGACCTTAGCGTCAACTGCCTTAGTTTTGATCTGCTCCTCTTTGGCGGCCTATGCCCTAAGTCGGTATCAGTTCAGGCTCAATACATTCTGCTATGTTTTCTTTTTGGCGGGTATTATGATACCGATTCGATTAGGAATACTACCTTTGTTCATGCTGATGAGAGATTTGCGGCTTCTAAATAATCACTGGTCACTGATTTTGACTTATGCAGCTAGCGGTATGCCTATGTCCGTATTCCTGCTCACTGGCTTTTTCAAAACAATACCTAAAGATCTCGAGTACTCGGCCCGCATTGACGGTTGTAATGACATCCAGATATTCTACCGAATCATGATACCTCTAGCCCGCCCAGGACTGGCAACGGTCACCATCGTCAACTTTGTGCCATGGTGGAACGATTTCTTTTTTCCTCTCCTGTTTATCCAATCTGATCGCCTAAAAACCATACCACTGGGCATGACTATCTTCTTTGGCCAATACATGACTGATTGGGGCCTCCTATTTGCGGGGATGGTAATCGCTAGCATTCCATTGCTAGCTTTGTACCTCGTCATGTCACGGCAATTCATCCGAGGACTTACGGCAGGGGCTTTGAAGGGTTAGAAATGTAATACCCCTTGACAAGGAAAGCCCCTGGAAGGCTACGGCCCTCACAGGGGCATTGCTTACTCTTCCCATCTAATATTTCCATCCCACAGCGGGACAATTGAGTTTAGCGGCGGCAACTCGCCCAATTTCTCGTAGTTGTCGCGTATCCGGGCCCAATCACCACTACTTAGCCAACTGCCCCGCCACCATACTTTTTTTCTGCACCGATCTGCGCCTCCAGGTATCCCTCCAACCACTCTTGCATAGGTCCAAGCGATGCCTCTAAGACGGCAAGACTATCTTGGGGTATCCGGGCCACAAAATACGACTGGGCCTTCTCCATGGCATGCCGCGCCTCCTCGGAAGATAGCTTCCCATCCTCTCGAGATGCCTTAAGATCGTTGACATAAGTCTGAGCGGTTGCGGTAATAGCTTCCCTGGCCACCCTATCAGCCTCAGCCAGCGCCGCTTGCAGGGTTGCCCGGGCTGTTTCATTGCCAACTCTATCCGCTTGTCGTTTGAGGTAGGCTATGCCCACCCCGATTAGCGCGGCGACCAGCGATCCAATAACCGGTAGCAGTATCAGTGCTAGCTTTAACCCAACATCTTCCCAGCTCACTGTTTTCACCTCTTTTCCAATCAAGAATACGCCCTATTCAACCATCCAAGCAGGTATTTTCTCAATACGAAGCGTGTTTCTAGACTCAGTCGCTGACGTAGCCACCGTCATGGGCCAATACCACCTCTAGAGCCCCCCTGAATCTCTGCTTATCCACAGCCTTCAGCTCCATGACTCAGGCAATACCGACAGCCATTCTGCCCCGTGATTCTAACTCAAAACACTCTGAGCAATGGCCAGTCATGCATGGTTCCGCCCTTCCGGTCGTTCCTCGTTTCTTGGCCGCAAATGTGCATCTGGCGGTGCCTTGATTCTAGGGACACACATTAGCATATGCGAAGTTATGTCTTGACGGCCTAGGACGCCATCGCCACCCGCAACTGTACGATCCCTGCACCAGTTTGCGTTATGCCTAATTCTGTCAACCATAGTGTGCGCTTTTCTCACTTTTGACCCTTGTTGTGCGCCGTTGTTTACACCACAAAATAAAGGGGATACCGCTCTTTCCAAAGAAGGTTGGTGAGAGCATGGATTTGGGCGAGATAATTCGGGGCTAGCGGGCTCGGCATGGGTTGTCACTCAGAGGGTCTGCCAAAATGTGTAATTTTGGCCACACATACATAACCAAGCTTGAAGAGGGTGTAGACCCGAGGACTAAGAAGCCGGTCGGGCCGACCATAGAAAAAGTTAGCAGACTAGCTATGGCCATGCCACTCGACGAATTGCTAAGGATTAGCGATTATTTGTCTATCAGCGCGCCTGAAAACGAGGCATATGATGAAAAGTGAAGTGCGGAGATTCCACGACTATATGGCGTGGTGTCGCGCACCGTGGAGCTTCCAGAGGATAGCATTCACAGGATTTCGAAAACCCTAGACGATCTCATAAATGCATGCAAACCGAAGAAAAGGTAACCAGCTGGAACGGCGCGCTACGGATGATAACCATACTAACGCTGGTGTATGGGACGCCGTGCCGTTCCTGCGTACATGATCTGATCCTAGCACAAAAAAACCACCACAAGCGTTGACTATGGGGGGAGGAATACAATGGTAAAGAAGGAGCGAAGAGCGAGGGCAACGAGTAACTTGGACTCACAAATGATAGAACCATTCCACTCAAAGATAGCTGGAGTAACGCGTAATAACCCCGATGGTACATCCCGGCAAGAATTGCTGGCCCAATGCCAAATAGGTCAATCCTTGAAACTCGTTCGCGAACCTGATAATTCAGTCGATGAGAACGCAATAATGGTGCTGACAATGGACGGGAAGCAATTGGGGTACCTGAATAAGGCTATAGCGGCGCATGTAGCTTCGAAGGTCGATAAAGGTATCCAAGTCGATTGCGAAATAAGTGATTTGACAGGCGGAGAGATAGGCAAAGAAACTAGGGGCTGTAACGTTAAAATCACTATGCACGGCTTAATCTGTAACCATTGTGGTAAAGGTGTTCCTGCCGATAGCAATTACTGCCTCGAGTGTGGTGGCGCCATAGATTCTTCGGACAAGCCTGCTGGGGAGAAGACCGGTACCAAACGAGGATGTCTGGGGTGCTTTGGATTCATAGTCTTAGCCGTGATACTGATCGTTGTACTCAGCAACCTTAGATAGTACGCGGGAGGTGTATTGATGGCCAAACCTAGATCGAGAGACAACGGTGAAGGCTCTATCTACCAGCGCGCAGATGACCTGTAGGTTGCCGCAGTTACCCTAGGGTATGAGATTCATCAGGCCGAATCAAGCTTGTATCTACGCACCCGGAGGGCGGGTGGCTGCGACGAAGCTGTATAGGGCGTACACCGCTAGAAATCGTCCTAGCAAAGGCCGAGCTCAAGGATGTAACACTCCACATATTTCGGCACATCCATGCGTCTCTGCTCCTTGATCAAGGGGTACCGATCAAGGCGGTCTCCCAACGGCCGGGACACGCAAACGTTACCACGACGCTTGAAACATACGCCCACGTCATATCCGGCCAGGACGAGAGGGGAGCCTTAGTCATAGATCGATACATGGGCGCCATCCAGTCCGCATTTCAGTAAATGTCCCTGTACTGCTCCATTACTGCTACACTAGAGATGGTAGCAAGGTATAGACAAAAAACAACCCCCACCGGGAATCCGCTCCCAATGGGGGTTTGCTATGGTGCCGAAGGTGGGATTCTGCAGGATGACTTTCACCTATTTATACCTAGTCCGGAATACCCGTCATAGTCCGCCTTTCCCCGCTTTCCACATGTTAAGAGTTTCGCCTAAGACCATCGGATGATC
>JAAZMF010000205.1 GCA_012798955.1 Bacillota bacterium
GCCTGATATCGAGCTGAGCCTTTGAAGACTTCTCGCACATGCCAAGATACATATGTATCACTCGGCAAGTATAAAGGGCTTTGCGGTGGACGTATCTCTTTGCCATGGTATCTTAAGAGCAACTCCTCTAGGCCAGTAGTGCCATGGGCGGCTTCTGACACGAGAAATTCCAGAGAGCCCCCCAAAGTGAAAGCACCCCGATCGAAGAGTTTGTGGTGCATTGTGCACATAGCAATGCCGTTTTGCTCTGTGTCCGGGCCACCGGCTTGGTGCCATTTTATGTGTGCTGCTTCCAGGGCAATCACTTGAGTATTCAACTTTACGTCAAAACCACACACAGCACACCTATACTCATACGCCTGCAGGATCCTATGTCGGAATCCGGGATCACGCTTGAGTCGCCTGCTGATGGCATACTCGCCTTCGCTTTCTAAGCCGACTGCTTCTAGGATATCCTCATGCATCGTCTCCGGGAAATTCTTATCTAGGAGCATTACGGCAATTCTATCTATGAGACTAGGATCGTTAGTTAAAGCATCAAGGACCTCCGGGGTGAAACCGCCGCGGACATGTTTTTGCCTGAGTGACCGTGGGCTCTGATCAACCTTGGTGTCAAGCTTCTCACTATGCCGCCAGATACCATCATTGGCCAAGCGAACAAAGGGGTGATAGGCGTGGTAGGAGTTGCGGGGCGGACCAAACTCAGCTAGAAGCTGCACTAGCTTTTCTTCCTCTTTGTCATAGCCGAGCCATTCCTCACCCCGCTGTAACTGCCCAAGGGCATATAGGATCAAAAGCGGCTTATGGGGAGCCCGCTGATCACCGCTTCGCCATGTACGGATCTTGGCAAATTGTTGGATAATCGCATCCTGAGTCATAGTACTATACCTTTCTACGTGATGGAGCGCACACCATCACGGTACCACAGCATGGGCCCTAGGTACGCAAAGAACTAAGGGAACGCCGAAACATGAAACACACCGATATCTGCACCTTACTCCTGCTATCCTTCCAGAAGTTTCAAAATGTTCTTGTTGTAGACTTTCTTCAAAACATTATCAGGCAAGCCCATGCCATAGACCCGCCAATCACCTTGTACCTTATGGCTCTCTGTTATGTCAAAATACTCATCATAGGTCTCAAGGAATCTCCAGTGTAGGCGATACATCCTGGTTAATGACTGACCCATGGCATTGCCATCGGTCCCAAAGATAATTCGATCGGCATAGTCAATGAAAAACTTCCGAGCAGAATATGGTTGCCTACCTAGTTCACTTAATCGAGCGGAGATGTCTACATACAGATTCGGATAAGCATCTAGCCATTTTCGCACTTGACTCAGGTTTTCAGGTAGACTAGCGACATGGGCTCCGATGAACATGGTGTTTGGATGCCGCTCAACTACCCTGTTGCGCTGCTCTAGAAGCTCAGCCTTTGTATAATACTCCTCATCCACAAAGAGCCAGTTGGGGTGATCGGCTAGCTCCCGGAGGCGTTCGTTATGCCTATCTAGAGGAGTAAAGAAAGCCGCGGGATCTCCAGTGTGAATCAATACGGGAATACCTAGTTCCCCACAACGGGCCCAGATCGGATCTAGCTTGGGTGTATCAATGGGAAGATATTTGCCATCACGGGTCTTGACGGCAAGTCCGAGACTCTTAAAAAGTTTCAGCCCTTTAGCTCCCCGCCGTACGCTATCTTCAAGCTCAGCAACGGCTTTATCGGAAAAGCTCGGATCATCAACATCGGACATATCCACATGGCAAAAAACATGAAATCTACCGGGGAACTTGACAAAAGCATCCAAGCGTTGACTTAAGTGCTCTCCACAGCCTCCATCAAGATCAACAACTGCCTGTACATTGCACTCATCCATGGCCTCCACATATTCGCTGATTAACCCAGGATCATGGACAACCCTTCTTAGATGGTTATGCCCATCGATTGCCGGGAACCTCGCTCTTGTAACCTCGGTTTCTTTTGTCACGAGCTGAGATATGGGTTCGTAATCCAAGAACA
>JAAZMF010000028.1 GCA_012798955.1 Bacillota bacterium
AGTTCAAAGACAACGATGATCCCATGAAAATAGCCATTGTAGTAGATATGTGGCTTACAGGCTTCGATGTCCCTAGCCTCGCTACCATGTATGTGTACAAGCCCATGGCTGGTCACAACCTCATGCAGGCCATTGCCAGAGTAAACCGGGTCTTCCAGGATAAAGAGGGAGGACTAGTGGTGGACTACATTGGCATTGCCAATGCCCTAAAAGAGGCCATGAAGGACTACACCAGAAGAGACCAGAAGAACTTTGGCGAAATGGATATTCAAAAGACAGCCTATCCCAACTTTCAAGAAAAACTCCAGGTCTGTAAAGAATTGCTCCACGGATTTGACTATTCCATCTTCACCAAACCAAACTCCACTCCCAAGGAGCGAGCAGATGCCATTAGAGATGGTGCCAACTTTGTTTTCGGCTTTGGAGAAGAAGAACAAAAGCTCTTTGTTCGAGAAGCTACTTACATGAAACAATATAAGAGCCTATGTCAAAGCATGCTCACGGAAACTGAGCGGCTAGAATCTGCTTTTATTGAAGCAATCAGGGTGTCTGTCACTAGGGTACGGGACTCGAAAAAACTTAGCCTTAAGGAAATTAACCAAGAGATCAGCAACCTGTTAGAACATAGCATTCAAAGTACAGGGGTGATCAATCTCTTTTCTGATCGCGGAGAAGAATTCTCCGTCTTCGACCAGGAGTTTTTGGAGCGCGTTAAGGCCATGGAACAAAAAAATCTGGCCATGGAACTACTCAAAAAACTTCTATCTGAGCAGCTCACTATCTATCAGCGCTCCAATTTGGTTCAAGCGGAACGTTTCTCTGAACGCATGAAAAAGATGATGAACAGCTATCGCAATGGTCAAATCACCAACGCAGAAGTAATTGATGAGTTAATCAAGATGAGCCACGACATAATGAATGCCACCCAAAAGGGAGAGGAACTTGGCCTAGCTAGGGAAGAACTAGCGTTCTACGATGCTCTGACAAAGCCACAGGCTATAGAGGATTTTTATGAGCATGACACACTAATCGAAATAACCAGAGAGCTCACTGAACAATTAAGAAGAAGCCGTACCATCGATTGGCAGCAACGCAGAAGCGCAAGAGCTGGCATGAGGCGCATGATAAAAAGACTGCTTGACGAATACGATTATCCACCGGAAGGACAAGAAGAGGCGATCCAGATTGTCTTAAAGCAGGCTGAGCAATGGGTTGATAATATAGAAGTGTTTTACTAAAAGCAATGATGTTGGAAAGGCAATAATCAAAGCTGAGCTTTATTCTTGACAAGAAAAATTATGGGCTTTACTTAAGGCAAGGCTTAAGGGAAATACCGGAAGAAGACTATGCCGTGATGGTTGGTGGTTAATCTCCACCCTTGTAGCCACTGCTGCAGCCACATCAAATGGACAGCTAAAGGACAGCAACTGGCTGCTATCAACAACAGTAGAGGGTCTACAACTGAATGACGAGGCGAACCAAACAGCATAAGGGAAGAGTTCTCGTCCAGAAAGCCGTGGCCATATTTGCCAAATACCGGAAATACGATGCATATTTGTCGGAGAGGATGCCTTATGCCCTTAACCATTGTCAGGCAGGACATTACGAAAATGACAGTTGACGCGATCGTTAACGCGGCTAACACCAAACTCCAGATGGGGGGCGGGGTGTGTGGAGCCATCTTTGAAGCGGCGGGTGTCTCTGAACTGCAAGCCGCCTGTGATAAGCTCGCTCCGATTCAGATGGGTGAGGCGGTTATCACATCGGGGTTTAGGCTTCCGGCGAAGTACGTTATCCATACTGCGGGACCCGTCTATCGCGATGGCAAACAGGGTGAGGAAGAGTTACTTGGTTCATGCTACAGCAATTCCTTGAAACTTGCGCTTGAAAATGGGTGTGAAAGTGTAGCATTTCCATTGATCTCAAGCGGCATCTATGGCTATCCGAAAGCCGAAGCGCTTAGGGTTGCTACCTCAGCAATTCGGGATTTCCTACACTATCATGATCTTGATGTATACCTTGTGGTGTTTGACAAGGCATCGTTCACCGTAAGCGAGGAACTACTAGGGGAAGTAGAAGCGTTCATTGACGCAAACTACATAGATGGTTATGGCGATGAGCATCGTCGTAGGCAGCTATTGCAGGTGGAAATGGACGCAATACGAAAATGCGAAGCCACAGAGCCATTATCCGTTATCCTAGAGGAGAAAGCGTACAGCGGCCTAGAGGATCTAGTGGGCAGCCTAGATGAGCCTTTCTCACAAACACTTCTGCGCCTGATTGATGCAAAGGGCAAAACAGATGTGGAAGTTTACAAGCGCGCCAATCTCGACCGCAAGCTGTTCTCCAAGATCCGAAGCAACAAGGGGTATATGCCAAGCAAGCGGACGGCCATTGCCCTCGCTGTGGCGCTGGAATTGTCCCTTGACGAGACCGACGATCTTCTGAAGCGAGCGGGATACGCCCTCTCACGTAGCAACAGATTCGATGTTATTATCGAGTACTTCATCGTAAATGGCAAGTACGATATCTTTGAGATTAATGAGGTGCTGTTTAGCTATGACCAGCCGCTGTTAGGTGGATGAATGATATTGGGTTCCGCCTGTTAGTTTGTCGCTTCCTAAGCGACCATATGCCTTTCGTGAGATGTTATCCTTAGGTCACAACAAGACCTAAGGAGGACACAGCGATGAAAAAGGGGTTAACGGAACTGGTATTTATACTGGACAAGAGTGGTTCCATGGCTGGCTTGGAAGCCGATACCATCGGTGGTTACAATGCAATGCTTGCAAAACAGCGGGCCGTCGAAGGAGAGTGCCATCTTACAACAGTACTTTTCGACAATGACTATGAACTGCTCCACGATCGCATCGATATCAAAGCGGTCAGCCCCATTACCGAAAAGGAATACTGCGTCGGTGGCTCAACTGCACTTATCGACGCAATCGGCAGGACGATTCACAAAATCGACAACGGCCAAAAACACACCGCGGTGGACTATCGTGCTGAGAAGGTAGTGTTCGTAATCATCACCGATGGTGAGGAAAACTCCAGCCGTGAATACTCAGCAGAAAAGGTTAGGGAGCAAATTGAGCGTCAGCAGACGGAGCATGGCTGGGAGTTTATATTCCTTGGCGCGAACATCGATGCGGTGGAGACCGCCGAACGCTTCGGCATTAGTGCAGACCGTGCCCAAAATTACCATGCCGACAGCGAAGGTGTTGAACTCAATTTCCATGTCGTGAGCGAGGCGGTTGCCAATTTCCGCGAACTTGCCGTGATGCCCGATGGTTGGAACGAAGCGATTCAAAAGGACTACAAACAGCGGGGCGGTAAGCGATAGTCGTTGAGGGTGTGCAACTTCATGATGGTCGGAGCTTGCAATCCGCTAAGAGGCGCACATTTGATCTTAGGGTCTAACAAGAAACCCCCAACGCCACAAGGGAAGCATATCAAGGCTTTGGGGGTTTTGCCGTCATAGTGTCCTAAACCTCGGTAGATGCCAGATCTTCTCATTGTATTCAGCGATGGTGCGATCACTGGAAAACCGTCCGGCATGGGCAATGTTAATAATTGCTTTCTCCCACCATAGCTTTGGTTGTTTGTATGTTTCATCGATGCGACGATGGGCATCACTGTAGCTGGCGAAATCTTCTATCACAAAGTACGGGTCCGCCATCCCGCCGTTGCCGAATTTTAGCCCATCATGGATCTCACGGAACATATCTGGGTGCTCCACTGGTAAGAAGCCGTTGATTAATTGCTCTAGGACTAGGCTTAGCTCAGGATCTTGATCTAGAATATCCTCGGGATGGTAGTTGCCGTTTTGATAGTAATGATTGACCTCATCGGATGTAAGTCCGAAGATGAAGATGTTATCATCGCCGACTTCTTCGTGAATTTCCACATTGGCCCCGTCTAGAGTGCCTATGGTTAATGCTCCATTTAGCATGAATTTCATATTCCCCGTTCCCGATGCTTCCTTGCTGGCAGTGGAGATCTGTTCACTGACATCTGCCGCGGGGATAATCAGTTCTGCCAAGGACACTCGGTAGTTCTCCAGGAAGACCACCTTCAGCTTGTCCTGGATGCGGGGATCATGGTTGATGGTTTCACTTACGCTATGGATGAGTTTGATGATTAGCTTGGCCATGCGGTAGCCCGGGGCGGCCTTGGCTCCGAAAATAAACGTGCGGGGTGGCACATCAAGATCCGGGTTATCCAAAAGGCGGTTATACAAGGCCATGATGTGGAGCACATTAAGTAGTTGCCGTTTGTACTCGTGGAGTCTTTTGACGTGCACATCGAATATGGAGTTGGGATCTACCTTGATACCATTGTGTTTCTCAATATAAGATGCTAGGCGCAGTTTGTTTTGCAGGCGAATATCCCGTAGCACTGCTTGGATTTCCTCATCTTTTGAGTACTGGGCAAACTCTTTCAGTTGCATGGGCTCCAAGATCCATCCGTCACCAATCTTGCCAGTAATCAGGTGGGTGAGCTTTGGATTGGAGTGCAATATGAATCTGCGGAAAGTGATGCCATTGGTAATACCAATGAACTTATCCGGGTAGAACTCGTGAAAGTCTTTGAATACCATCTCTTTGAGAAGATCAGAGTGTAGCTGGGCAACGCCATTTACGGAAAAGGAACCTACTATACAAAGATGGGCCATCTTGACTTGGTTGTCTGCTACGATGGCCATGCGGGCGATCCTATCCCAGTCACCGGGGTATCTGTCCCATAGCTCTCTAGTGAACCGTTCGTTGATCTCACATACGATATCCCATAGTCTAGGGAGCAGGTCTCGAAACAGGTCTGCGGGCCATTTCTCCAAAGCCTCTTCCATAATGGTGTGGTTTGTGTAAGCGAAGGTATTGGTGGTTATCTGCCAAGCTTCGTCCCAGCCAAGGCCTTCTTCATCCACAAGAATTCGCATTAGCTCAGGAATAGATAGCGCCGGATGAGTATCATTGATCTGGATAACGACTTTATTTGCCAGATCTAGGATGTTGTTACCCCTCGCTTTAAAAGTACTAACGATATCTTGCATGCTGGCGGATGCGAAGAAATACTGCTGTTTTAGCCGCAATGCTTTGCCTTCAAGGTGGTTATCTTCAGGGTACAGTACTTTAGAGATTACCTCAGCGAGCTCCTTTTCCTCTAAGGCATCAATGTACTTGCCTTGACCAAAGAGATTCATATCCATGTGCTTTGTAGCCCGGGCTCCCCATAGGTGCAAGGTATTGGCTATGGGGGATTTGTACCCCAGAACTGGCATTTCGTAGGGGACAGCCTTAACTTGCTGGTAGCCTTTGTGTTCAAAGATGAGTTGCCCGTCTTGTTGTACTTGATCCACATACCCACCAAACCGCACTGTCTTGGCATCTTCTGGGACGGCAATCTCCCAGATGTTGCCGTCTTCAAGCCAAGGGTCCACAAGTTCAATCTGATACCCATCGACTATTTTTTGCTTAAATAGTCCGTATTCATAGCGGATACCATAGCCATGGGCTGGCATACCTAGGGTGGTCAGGGAATCCAAAAAACAAGCGGCTAGGCGGCCTAATCCACCATTGCCTAAGCCCGCGTCAGGCTCCTCGTCGTAGATTTCATCTAGAGAAACGCCAAACTCTTCGCATACATCCTGGACAATGTCAGCGATATCAAGCATCTGGATGTTGTTGCCCAATGCTTGACCCATGAGAAACTCCATGGAGAGGTAGTATAGTTCCCGTTCCGGTTGGCTATGCATAATCTCTCTTGAATATGACCAACGCTCCATCATGAGGTCTCTAACAACCATGGCGATTGCCTTGTACAACTGAGTTTTGGATATCCGTTTAGGCGTGCGACCAAACATGCGCTGGGCTTTGCTTTCAACTGCTCGAAGAAACTCCTTTTTCGTGAGACTTCTCATATCCAACCTCCGAGTTTATCGTTCTTTGCTCAATATCTTCGCCGTTACCATGGAGTAGGCAAAGGTAGGTGGTCGCCAGCGGTGGAATTTTCAAGAGCAAACTGTAGGGTTGGTTATGCCAGGGTAGTTTCTCTGAGTATAGTTGCGGACCATTAATCTGACCAGAACCGCCGTATGCCTCCGCATCACTATTCAGGATCTCCCGATAAATCCCTTCAACAGGTACACCAATTCGATAGTCATAGCGGACTTGGGGTGTAAAGTTGCAGATTACAATGATAAAGTGTCCAGGTTCTTTGCCTTTTCTCATAAAGGAAATCACACTTTGGCTGGAATCATGGGGGTCTATCCACTCAAATCCTTCCCAGCTAAGATCCTGCTCCCATAGGGCCGGTTGATTTAGGTATAGATGGTTAAGAGTTTTTACGTACTCGTGTAGCTTGGCATGAAGGGGATAGTCAAGTAGGTGCCAGTCAAGGCTTTCTCGGTATTTCCACTCGACAAACTGTCCAAACTCTCCTCCCATGAAAATTAGTTTTTTGCCGGGGTGGGCCATCATGTACCCGAATAGTGTCCGTAGCCCAGCGAATTTCTGCCAATAGTCACCGGGCATCTTGTTCAGTAATGAGCGCTTACCGTGTACAACCTCGTCATGGGAAAGGGGTAGAACGAAGTTTTCCGAGAAGACGTACATGAAGGAAAATGTCAGCAGATCGTGGTGGTAATGGCGGTAGATGGGGTCCATTTCCATGTACCTAAGGACGTCATTCATCCACCCCATATTCCATTTGTAGTTAAATCCAAGGCCACCTAGATATGTTGGTCGACTTACTAAGGGCCACTCAGTTGATTCCTCTGCCATCATTAGGCAATGATTGAACTCTTCAAATACGACTTCGTTGAGCTTTCTGATGAACTCGATCCCTTCAAGGTTCTCCCTTCCACCATATCGGTTTGGCCGCCACTCACCCCGCTTTCTTCCATAGTCTAGGTAAAGCATGTTGGCAACTGCATCTACCCTAAGGCCATCAATGTGAAATTCCCGAAACCAAAAGCAAGCGTTTGAGATGAGAAAACTCTGCACTTCTGGGCGACCTAGATCGAAATTGAGTGTCCCCCAGCCCCGGTTTTCGCCTTTAGTAGGATCGGCATATTCAAATGTAGGTGTTCCATCAAAGAGTCTTAGTCCATGGTCATCTTTGCAGAAGTGACCGGGTACCCAATCCATGATTACTCCAATACCATGTTGGTGGGCCCGGTCTACTAGATACATAAAATCATGTGGTGTTCCATAGCGGCTAGTGACAGCAAAATACCCCGTTGCTTGATAACCCCAGGAGCCATCAAAGGGGTGCTCCACTAAAGGTAGGCACTCTATATGGGTATAGCCCATTTCCACGACATAATCAACTAGATGATCAGCAAGCTCCCGATAAGTCAGAAACTCCTCTAGGGCCCGCTGCCGCCAAGAGCCCAAATGTACTTCGTAGATGAGCATTGGCTTTTCGTAGCTTTGCGTTCTATTCTCCTGCCATTTCTGATCCTGCCATTGGTATCCTTGGATTTGGTAGACGATGGATGCGGTATCGGGTCTGACTTCAGCGTAAAATCCGTATGGATCAGATTTGAGGTGGCTGCCGTGCTCTGTGCGTATCGCGTATTTATAGAGGGAACCCTCACTTAACCCCGGGACAAACAGTACCCAGATACCAGAGTGACCAACTTTCTCCATGGGGTGGTTTTTGTCATTCCAGTTATTGAAATCCCCAACTACCCCTACCGCTAAAGCATTTGGCGCCCACACGGCAAATCTAACGCCTTGCACATCATCTTTGGTAATAGGGTGAGCGCCCATCATCTCGTAGCTATAGTAGTGACTTCCTTCGTGAAATAAATACCGATCATATTCGCTATAGGGTGATGATCTCCAGCTAGACATACCCCTATCCCTCCATGGATACTTTACATAAGCTTAGCCTCGGTGGTAACTTGGTGCATCGACCAGCACCAAAGCTGTCATAGGGGGTACTATTGCTACGTTGTTTTCTATCTCGTCTAGCATGATAACCCCTGCTTCGTCCTGGTTTACCACCGTGATCCAGTTTGGTCCTGGCAGTTTAACTTTTTTCTCTACTCCATTGGCGTTGAAGATGACTACGATGGTTTCCCAAGGATCGTCATTGGCATGGTCTTGTAGAGAGTATGCTATCATATGGCTATCTGGCACTGGTAAAAAACGTAGGTGCCTTCGGACTTCAGCGTTGGTAGCCATGCGGAAAGCGGGGTGATGTTTGCGTAAATTGATTAGTCCTTGGTAGTAACGGAAAACCCCATGGTGTTTGTGTTTCTGTCCCCAATCTATTTGGTTAATTCTATCTGGTGAACGGTAGGAATTTGCATCACCTTGTTTGGTCCGTAGAAACTCCATGCCTCCGTGCAAGAAGGGGATTCCCTGGGAGGTGAGTATAACGGCGCCACACAGTTTATGCATTGCAGTCAACTCTTTTTTACGGGCGTTGGGGCAGACCGCTGATAGTTTATCCCATAGTGTTAGATTATCGTGGGCTTCTACATAGTTGATGCTTTGGGCCGGTTCCGCGGCCCAAGGTCCCTGAGAGTAGATGATGTTATCAAAATCCATTTGGTCATGCTCTCCGGCACCGATGATTCCTAGCTTTACGCTTTCCTCCATCCCTGTTCCGCCGTTGACGAACCCCGGTTGATCTGCAAAGAAGACGTGTCCCCTCAAACCATCCCGCAGATCATCGTTGAAGACCCCGGTGCCCGGCAGTTCCTGCACGTTGCCTTTTAGCGACTTTAGATGATCCGGTAGGGGGGAGTGTCCACCTGTCCATCCTTCACCATACATCATGATGCTGGTATCTATCTTGTTAAGAGCCATTCTAATCTCATTGATAGTAGGGATATCCATTAGGCCCATCAAATCAAAGCGGAACCCGTCAATTTTATATTCAGTGGCCCAATAACTTACTGAGTCGATAATCATTTTACGGACCATAGACCGTTCGGTTGCCAGTTCATTGCCACAGCCTGATCCATTGGTGAAGTGGCCGTGGGCATCTTGCCTGTAATAGTAGTTGGGGACTAGCTTGTTTAGGTGAGAGCCCTGGGCAAAAAAGGTATGATTGTAAACTACATCCATGTTCACCCTAATGCCAGCTTCTTTGAAGGCTTGGATCATTTGCTTAAATTCAATGATCCGCTGAGTGCCTATATAGGGATTAGTGGAGTACGACCCTTCGGGAATGTTGTAGTTGAGAGGATCATATCCCCAATTATATCCATCATTTCTTGTTTCATCGACGGTGGCAAAATCAAAACAGGGCATAAGCTGTACATGGGTGACGCCCAAATCTACTACATGACTAATACCTGTCTTTACACCCTTAGGGCTCTTGGTGTCCAGCTCAGTAAGGCCTAGGTATTTGCCCCGATGGCTAATGCCAGATAGCGGGTGGATGGACATGTCCCGTATGTGCAGCTCATATATAATGGCATCGACAAATTGGGTAAGGGGAGGCCGTACAAGCTTATCCCATCCCGGGGGGTTTGTCCGGCTAAGGTCTATCACCATCCCTCGGTGACCATTAACACCTGAAGCTTTGGCATATGGGTCCATTGCTTCGCTGGTAACGTTGTTTACTGTGGCTTCGTATGTGTAGTACAAACCGTGGTGATCCCCAGCTAGCTCCAAAGACCAAGTACCATTGACACCGGGTTCCATCTGGTGCCGAGTACCGGTTCCCATATATCCATCCTGGTAGGTTACTAGCCATACCTTTGTCGCTGTGGGGGCCCATACCCGAAACGTAGTACGCTCTGGGTGGTAGATAGCTCCCAGTTCTCCGTGATAGTGGTATGTCTCAAAGAATGTTTGGCTCGAAAAATGTGGAAATGGCATAGGTTCCCCTTTCCCCTTTTCCCGTAGCGTTACGTATCGTTTACTAGTTTTTGATAGAGCCTGATATATTCTGCGGCGGAACGGTTCCAGGAGAAGTCCATCTCCATGGCGTTTTTGCGGATTGCTGCCCAGACAGGCTTGTTGTGATAAAGCTCAAGGGCTCGGTTAATAGTATACAACATATCGTGGGCATTGTAATTGGTAAAACTAAACCCATTGCCTTCGCCTGTCTGAATATTGTAAGATGTGACGGTGTCGTTGAGACCCCCTGTCTCACGGACAATGGGCAGGGAGCCATAACGTAACGCAATAAGTTGAGATAATCCGCAGGGTTCGAAGAGAGAAGGCATCAAGAACATATCAGTCCCGGCATAGATCCGGTGGGCAAGGGTATTATCAAAGCGAATATTGGCTGATAGCTTAGAAGGATAATGGGATGCTTTGATGCGGAACATGTCTTCATAGTATTGATCTCCCGTGCCAAGCACCACCAGCTGAAGGTCCTGAGCCAATATGTCGTCCAGCACATGTCCGACCAAATCCAGCCCCTTTTGGCTTACTAGCCGGGAAATAATGCCGATCATGGGAATCTCGCCGTCAATGGGTAGGTGCAATTGTTCCTGCAGGCGGAGCTTGTTTTCTAGCTTGTATTCTGGTGAGTCTATATGATAGGTTTTGAAAATGAAGGGATCATCGCTGGGGTTATATACTTCATAGTCAATACCATTGATTATTCCTAATAAATCATCCTTGCGTTTTTGCAGAAATCCATGGAGACTCTCACCAAAAAAGGGATACTGAATCTCTTGGGCATAGGTGGGACTGACTGTGGTCAGTAGATCGGAATAGGCAAGTCCCGCCTTAAGGAAATTCACGTTATCATAAAACTCCAAACCGTCAGCATTGAAGAGATCCCAGCCTAGCTCTAGCATATCCGTGAGGATGGTTTTTGGGAAGACTCCTTGGTATTTGAGGTTATGAATGGTAAAGACGGTCTTTGTGTCCCTATAGAATGGGTCCTGGCCATAATGAGCCTTAAGTAATGCGCTAACAAGTCCAGTCTGCCAGTCATGGAGGTGGATGATATCGGGCCGTAACTTGACCTTTGGAAGGGCTTGTAATGCCGCTCGGCAAAAGAAGGCATATCTTTCCGCATCGTCATCATAACCGTACAGAACATCTCTATTAAAGTAATACTGGTTGTCAATAAAATAGAAGGGGATACCTTGGTAATTCACCGTTTCGAGCCCGCAATATTGATTTCTCCAGCCCAGATGGGTAGTAAATGATGTTTGGAAATCCAAAGTATCACGAAATGCTCTTGGAAGTATTCCGTATTTGGGAAGGAGCACAGAAACGTCTATTCCTTGACGTCGTAACTCTTTCGGTAACGCACCCACAACGTCAGCAAGGCCACCACTTTTGAAAAACGGCACACTTTCCGAGGCTATGAAGAGTATTTTCACAGTACCCTTCCCTTCTACTTGCTTACAGGATTGTCTTTTTGCGAATGACTAGGGGGTAATCCGGGGCACCCATCAGGTGCTTACCGGCACTTACCAACACATCTTTATCCAAAATAACGTGTTCAAAGTGGCAGTTCTCACCGATGACACTTTTTTGCATGATGACGCTGTCCTTGATGTAGGCGCCTTTGCCCACCTTGATTCCCCTAAATAATACGCTGTTTTCCACAGTTCCCTCAATCACACAGCCATTGGCGATGAGTGATGTGCTAACATTGGCGCTATCCGTGTACTTAGTCGGTGCTTCATTCTTTACTTTGGTGTAGATTAGTCCAGCCTGGAAGAATAACTCCCGGCTAATCGCAGGCTGCAACAGCTCCATGGTAGTTTGGTAATAGCTTTTTAGGGAAGTAATCTTGCCAAGGTAGCCTTTGAAGGGATACCCGTAAATCTGCAGACGGGTGAGGTTGCGATTTAAGCAATCCTTGACCCAATCAGTTTCCCCCCGTGAAACCGACTGGTCGAGCATTTCCATGAGCAGAACCTTGTCCATGACATACATCTGCATGGATATGTTGCGGCTTCTGGGTATGATGGGATTTACCTCAATTCCTGTGACTCTTTGATCTGATGCAAGATCTAGGAGTGTGCAGCGGCCTTCATAGGTTCCCGGTCCACCTGCTTTGTAGATGATGGTGATATCGGCTTCTTTTTCCCGGTGATAGGCGAGTACATTGCCTAGATCAATGTTACATATCATGGAAGCCCACGTCATGATCACTGTATCCTGGCGACTTTTTTCGAGGTAGTCCAAGTGGCGATGGAGCAACTCCACATCCCCGGGATTGAGGCTATGGTGGCGACCATCGGGGGGGAGGATAAATAACCCATCTCTCAACCGATCAAGATCCCACTCTTTGCCAGTGCCTAGGTGGTCCATTAGGGCTCGGTAGTGATCCTGCACAAAGATACCCACGTTTCTAATCCCGGCGTTCACCATATTAGAGAGGGTGAAATCGATGAGACGATAGCGACCACCAAAGGGAACAGCTCCTAGCGGTCGATGCTCAGTTAGATATTGCATGTTATCCACTGGTTCGGTGAGATTTATTATACCCATGACTCGATTCATGCTCAGGCCTCCCCATCGAATATCCCTTGGATTTTACTAAGGGCGGGAATCACTAGCTCTTCGCCGATTACGGTTAGTTCACTACTAGGTGGCATCTCGCCAATAATGCTACGATCGTTAATTACCGTTCCATTGCCAATGATGGATTTATGGATGGTTACATTTTCACCAATTTGCACGTTGGGCATCAGCACGGAATCGAATACTTTCGAGTTGACTCCAATACGTACCCCAGGAAAAAGTACTGAGCCTTGGACTTGACCGTAGACAATGCAGCCTTCGTTGACTAGTGAGTTTTGTACCATGGCGGAGTGGGCGAGGAACTGGGGAGGTTGGGTTGGATTAACTGAGTAGATTCGCCAGCTGCGTTCGCTTAAGTCTAGACCGGGGTCTTCGCCTAAGAGATCCATATTAGCTTCCCATAGGCTCTCTAGTGTACCAACATCTTTCCAGTATCCTTGAAATGGATAGGCCAGCATGGGCTCGTGATTGTCTAGCATGCGGGGGATTACATTTTTGCCGAAATCATTGCTTGAGCTTGGATCGTTCTCATCTTCTATCAAGTAGTCTCTTAGTAGTGGCCAGCTAAATATGTAGATACCCATGGAGGCTAGATTGCTCTTGGGGTTAGGCGGTTTTTCTTCGAATTCTATAATAGTGTGCTGTTCATCGACGTTCATGATACCGAAGCGATTAGCCTCTTGCCAAGGAACTTCGATTACACCTATAGTAGCAGAGGCTTGGTGCTCCTTGTGGAAATCAAGCATTTTGGCGTAGTTCATTTTGTAGATGTGGTCCCCTGAGAGTACAAGAACATAATCGGGATTGTGGGCATCAATAAAGTCAATATTCTGATAGACTGCATTAGCAGTGCCCTTGTACCACTCACCACCATTGGCCCGCACAAAAGGCGGTAAGATGGATACTCCGCCATTCTTGCGGTCTAGATCCCAAGGGCTACCAATACCGATGTAAGCATTTAGTGCTAGAGGCTGATATTGGGTGAGGACACCAACTGTATCGATGCCAGAATTCGTGCAGTTGCTTAGAGCAAAATCAATGATTCGATACTTGCCACCAAAGGGAACTGCAGGCTTAGCCACTCGTTTGGTGAGCACGCCCAGTCGGCTACCTTGGCCTCCCGCTAAAATCATGGCGATACATTCTTTTCTGTACATAGCCATCCCCTCCCTTTATATTGACGATTCCGTAAATGGGCGCCTTTTCCTTCTATTACTGGCAATAGAGGGCCAGCTAGTGGCCGGCCCTCTATTGGGTGTCTGACAATATTTTATCCAGAGATTAGTATCCTATTTTACCGGTTCTATGAGACCCTCCAGCAAGAAGATGGTGACCGAGTTGTCGGCGTAGGGGCTGTTACCCCAGGCCACGTGATCATCACCGGGGAAGCTTGTTGCTCGCACGCCCTCAACGACTGGGTTATTGCCGTAACGTTCCCATAGAGGTACGATGGGTAGCAGGTCGTTGAAGATGAGGGCCAACTTAGTTACAGTGGCCTTCTGGGTATCTGCGTCCAGGCCATCGGCAGTGGCTACCACGGCATCGTGGAGGTCAATAGTGCCAAATCCCGCAGTTTCTTGCACCAGCGGGAAGTTCATACCAGGCCCTTGTCCCTGGGGATAGTTGTAAGTGACAAGATCCTGGTAGTAGGAGAAGTGGGGATGGGGGTTACCGGCTCCCCAGCCCTGGAAGGCAATCTCAAAGCGGCCATTCCAAACCTCTTGGGGTACCTGAGTATGGGTGACACCACGGACCGTTGTCTTGATGCCGAAGTTGGTTAACTGGTTGCCTACGTTCTGGGCGGAGGCAGACCAGTCGGCAAATTCCTGTGGGACCATGAGGTCATACTCCATGGGCTTGCCCTTGTCGTCAACCCAAACCCCGTTGGCACCTTTCTTAAAGCCGATGGATGTTAAGATCTCAGCGGCTTTGGCTGGATCATACTCATAGCCGTTCAATTTGGCTAGATCAGCTTCGTCTAGCCAAACAGGTAATATGTTATCGCTGAGGCCAGCCATGTATTTTTGCCGTAGGGCAGAGTCGCCTAGGGACACAGTGGCATTTTCGTCTTTGTTAATGGCGTAGGCCATGGCCTGGCGCACTTCCTTACGGTTCAATGGATACATATCATGGTTGAAGAACAAAGCTGGTCCTGAGTAGATTGGTGGACGGGCAATACGTATACCTATTTCCTGAAACTGCTTTTCCGTTGCCGGCGGGAAACCGTGGGTGGCAAAATCGGCTTCCTTAGCCATGATTAACGGTGTTACAGTTGGCGTTTCACCGTTGTAAACCTTGATTACATCGAACTTGACATTATCCGGATCCCAATAGCTGGGGAAGCGCTTAATCGCCACAACGGCCTCGGTGAGATCGTTTGGGTCAAGTGTATAGGGACCTGTACCAATTATGGTCCGGGGCTGGAATTGACTGAAGGCAACTTTGAGTTGCTTGATTTCGCTAGATTCCGCATCTTTGCCCTGATCGAGCAAAGCCTTTAGATCCTCGTAGTACTTGCCATATACGGAGTACGCTCTGATCCGCTCTCGCAAGATGTATCGAGGTACCACCGATGATGGGCGATCCATGTGGAAGTCAACTGTATAGTCATCCACGGCTTCAACTTTGTCGACATAGTTCCACACGGCCCAATTAAACAGATAGCCCAGATGGAAGGTGCTCAGCACGTCTTTGGCTGTAAAGTCAGTACCATCGTGCCATTTGATACCTTGCCGGAGATGGACCCGGAAAGTATCAGGATTGCCTTCAGGTAGCAACTCCCAATCAACAGCCATGAGTTTCATCCAGTCATCGGTTTTCCAG
>JAAZMF010000206.1 GCA_012798955.1 Bacillota bacterium
AACCGGCCAGATATGCCTGGATCGCGACTTGATCACTTCGCTGAAGGAGAACATCTATATCACCGTGGTCCCGTATATGTCGCCCCAGGTGAAGCACAATGGCCCAACCACCAGCAATCCACCAACCGGGTGAGAATCGGTGAAGAAGCTTGCTAACGTCACTGGGCGTGACCCTTTCCCATTGGTTCAATCTACTATCCAAGGCTGTATGCCTCCATCCTCGGCCTTCTCTAGACTATTTCACATACTCCCACGACTAAAGCCGGTAGGCTTTTCTCGCAAGGCAATCCTCTGTAGCTCTGACAACAGGAGCGTCTGGCCCATAAATAGCACATTCCCGGTCAACCCCACGATCCCTGTAGCTTCTGGAAACGGAAAATGTATAGAACACCATCCTTAAACCCCTTCAAAGATTCATCCCCTTTAATGTACTCTAGAGTGAAAATCGAGCCAAGTAGTGCTGGCATGTTGTCAAATATTTCTCCTGAGACCTTTCTTAGCTTCTTGCGCTGGACCGATATGGAATACTGAGTGCTTTGGCTAGCGTTAAGTCTGTTTTGGTTTGCTGCAACACATGATCCCGTACAGATATGCCATTGGCCTTCATAGCCTGGAATCCTGAAAACCCCAACTTTGTACAAAACCTAGTAACCATCGCCGGGGAGACTTTGCAGCGTTCTGCCAAATCTACGGTACCTAGATTCAAAGATAGTTTGTAATCAGCTCGGGAATATCCTTACCAAACTCCTAGGTATTTTGAGGGAGGTTTCGCCACATGAAGACAGAACGCAAGAAGGGGAACAAAAACCTTTGGAGAGTGATATAGAATGGAATTGCCGTACCTAAGAAAGCACGTGGCCCTGTACATGTTTACGACTCTTATCATACTAGTCGCCGGGGTATTGCCGGTTCTAGCTGGCTCACTCTACACCGATATATCCCTTAGCTACTATAACCGTTTCTTCGACGGGTTAAATACCCAGAACTTTCAGAGATACCACGTCTTAAGGGCCGGCTACCAGACGGATACCTTTGATGCCAACATTAACTTCAATATGTTTGAAGATGTCGCGGGCCCACTAGCTGATCATAATATTAATCCGTTTACACTGGAAACCACATGGCAAACCACAGACCAAGACGAGATCCAAGTCAACTGCCTCTATCTTACCGACGTGTATGATAAAAGAACCCCCTTTGTCGAAGCAACACTGGAATCGAAATATAAACACAGCTGGCCTTGGGGAGATTGGCAGTTCTCCCTGATACCAACCCTACGCCTTAACAAACTAGACAAATGGTCGCTAGCCCCCTCCCTAGGTGCCGAGGCCACCTACCGGACACCTCAAGCCCTGTGGAGCCTAAAGCTAAATGGGCTGGATCTAAAGGATTACGCCATCTTTAGCCGGGGGACCAATGTCCTCACTGCCGAGGTAGAATGGTCAACATGGCGAGACACTAAGATGAGTGTCGGTTTAAATGCCCTCTTGGGTCAACCGGCAGGTTCGCCACTTCCCCATGGGCTTCATGAGCACCAAGAGACAGTCTGGGTAAACATCAGCATTTTCTTTGACCATCTTGCGAAGATTTGGATCTAGGAAATAGCCACAGAGATTCACAAGGCTAAATCATACTGCCCGCCTTTTCTAGATACGAGAAGGCGGGCAATCATTAGCCCACGGTACTGCATTTGTCTGTCCCATCCGCCAATGGCGATTCAGTTGTTCCTTTCAAGGATTCCGCAAGCGATCCTATTCTAGCCCACAAGCTAGCCTCCACCTCAGCCCTTCAAAGACCCGGCTAGCAATCCCTGGACAAAGTATTTGCCCAAGAGTATGTACACCAGGAGCGTAGGCACTGCAGTTAAGACTGCCCCGGCCATCTGCACATGCCATTGTGCCACCAAGCTTCCGGCAAGACCCTGTAGCATCACAGTAGCAGGCTGACTGGCCGGATTGTTGGTCACTGTGACAGCAAAGAGAAAGTCGTTCCAGATGCTAGTAAACTGCCAGATCATGACTACGACAAAACCCGGGGCCGATAGTGGCAGCATGATGTGGCGGTAGATACCAAGCAAAGAGCAACCATCGATCTTCGCCGCTTCCAGTAGTTCCCCGGGGATAGTGGCATAGTAGTTACGAAAAAGTAGTGTTGTCATGGGAATCCCATATACCACGTGGACTACTACGAGCCCATTGATGGTTCCATAAAAGCCAATGCTCTGCAAAAAGCGAACCATGGGGATCAAAACACTCTGATAGGGGATAAACATCCCAAACAGAAGCAACGTAAACAGAGCATCTGCCCCTCGGAACTTCCACTTGGACACAACATAGCCATTGAGTGAGCCTAGGAAAGCCGAGAGTATAGTAGCGGGCAGAGCAAGACGGACACTATTTATGAGGCCGGTGCTAAGCTTCCTCAGCGCCTCTCTATATGACGCCCAATGGAAAGCTGTAGGCAATTGCCAAACTGAAGTCTGGGAGACTTCCTGCATTGACTTAAGAGAAGTCGTGATGACAACATAGACAGGCATTAGGTAAAACACCGCTAACCCACACAAGGCTACATAGAGTAATACCCGCCATGGCTTAAGCCTCATCGCTCCACCTCCGCTCTCATGGAGTAAGCAAGATAGGGCACAATCACTATGGCGACCATTAAGAGCATGATGGTACCGATAGCCGCTCCACGGTTAAACAGATCCTGCCGGAATGTGGCGGTGAACATGTAAACGCCAGGCACGTCGGTGGCCATGGCCGGGCCCCCTCCAGTCATAACAAAGATTAGATCAAAGATCTTCAGCGAAATGTGGCCCAAAACCACCACAGCACTGACAGTTATAGGATGTAGCAACGGTATGATCACCTTCTGGTACAACTGCCACTCAGTAGCTCCGTCTACTTGTGCCGCTTCCCGAAGCTCCAGTGGTATCCCCCTTAATCCAGCCAAATACATGGCCATAGTAAAGCCTGCCATCTGCCATGTTGCTGCAATGATTATGGAGTATAGAGCCACATTCGGGTCAGTGACCCACCCGGACTTCAAAAAACCTAGCCCGATCTTATCCAAAAGTATATTTAGCCCCGCCTGCGGATTAAAGATCCATGCCCAAACAGTACCTGTGATCACAAAGGAAAGAGCCATGGGAAATAAAAACACATTCCGGAAAAAAGCTTCGAATTTGACCTTCTGATCTAGCAAGAATGCCATAAAGAAGCCCAGGAGAATGGATGCCGGTATAAAAATAACCGTAAAAATAACGTTATTCTTAACGCCTATCCTAAACCGGTGTAATGTAAAGAGCGTTCGGTAGTTTTTTAGCCCCACAAAGGCATAGTCTGGCACCATGCCCCGCCAATTGCTCATCGAGACATATACAGTCCAGCCAATAAAGCCATAAACAAATACACCAATCAAGATGACTGAGGGAAGTAGAAGCAAAAATGATGTAAGCCTTTCCTTTTGGCGACTGGTCACTTCCTTAGGCCTCCTAAGAAGGGAAGCAGACAAGCACTGCTTCCCTTATCTTGGCTTTACCTTATAGGCAAATGTTTTACCGCAAACCTAGATCCTGGGCCTGCATCTCTAGTCGCTCAGCCGAGCGCTTTGCATCCCGCTCAATGATAAATATGCCCATTTCATCATTGAGAGCACTGGCAAAAGCGTCGATGGTCGCTGAGCCATGGGCCACACTTGGGATAAGGATATCCTTACCGAAGTCCTCCATAGTGGCTAGAGCAAGCACATCATAGGGCTCGGTTGGAACATCAACTCGGGCAGGGATGGATCCCTTCTTAGGATTGAACCCATTCTGACCCTCAATAGAGCCAAGGGTGCGTAGCCAGTTAACTGCGTTATCCCGGTTTGGTGCCCCCTTGGGCAAACCAAAAGTATCTGTGACAACTATGAAGATGCCATTTGTGCCAGGGGTAGGTACCGAACTAAAGTCTTCATTGGGAACTGCGTCATTGGCAGTAAAGAACCCTTTAGCCCAATCCCCCATGATATGCATGGCAGCCGTACCCTTGAGCACATGCCCAGAAGCTTGGTCCCAGGTAACTGCAGGATGATCCTCATTGATATAGTCAAACATGCGTCCGAGCACTTCCAGACACTCAACAAACCGAGGATCAGTCCAGGCATGCTCACCATTGAACAGCTCAACATAGAACTCGGGGCCTGCCACCGCTGCAATCACCGACTCCAATAAGTGGGTGACTTCCCACGAATTGCGGGAGCCGATGGATAGTGCAGGAATCCCCTTGGCCTTAAATGCTTCAGCTACTTCGAAGAATTCATCTAGAGTGGTTGGGACTTTGAGTCCATGTTCCTCAAAAACCTTCGTGTTGTAGTACATAACATTGGAGCGATGTATGTTACCGGGGACTGCGTAGACTTGGCCATCATAGCTAATCATATCTACCAAGTCCTTGGGAAATACGTCAAACCAGCCTTCCTCTTCCCATAAATCAGTGATGGGCTCCATATAGCCTGCCTTCACCCATCCATCGATGAGCTCAGAACCACCATGCACCTGGAAGGAGTCCGGGGGATCATTGCCCAACATTCTTGTCTTCAATACAGCTTTGGCATTGGTACCAGCGCCCCCGGCCACGGTGGCATTGACTATCTCCACGCCGGGATACAAATCCCGATAGACATCGTACAGGGCAAACAGGCCATCCTCTTCTCCACCTGCCGTCCACCAACTGAAAATAATTAGCTGATCCTGAGCTAAACCCGTCGCACTTGCCACTAACATCAACATCAGGGCATAAAGCAGTACTCGTTTTTTCACCCATACAACCTCCTGTCAGTCTAATTGGTGGTAATGTACCCTTTCGTTCAGATCATTCTGCAGATATCTTAAAATACCTTCTTAATTGCGTATTGTATGCACCGCAGGTGCCCTGTTTGTGGCAAGTTTGATCGTGCTAAATCCAGCTTGGACAAGACCTTGGTCAAAGCGTCTCCAGGCGTCATCTATTCGCTCCGATGATACAAAGATGGGCGCCCCCCTGTTTCTCAGGTAGCGCCCGTTGACAATTATCGCCTGCAAGCCGATTTTCTCCTATACCCTCCTCCTATACCTCAACCAAGTTCGGTGGTGTTTCTCCCCTCAATGCCGCGATCACGTTGCTTGCCGCCATCTCGGCCATCTTGCTTCGGGTTTCTAAAGTAGCACTACCAAGATGGGGTAGCAATACAGTATTGGGCAATTCGGCTAGTCCTGTGGCCAGCTTGGGTTCATCCTCATAGACATCCAGGCCCGCCCCGGCGATCACGCCTTCTCTTAAAGCTTCCACCAAAGCCTGTTCATCTACTAGCGGCCCTCTAGCGGTATTAATTAAATAGGCTGTCTTTTTCATCATGCCTAGCTCCCGTTTTCCAACCATGTGCTTGGTTCCATCGGTCAAAGGAGCATGGAGTGTGACAAAATCTGATGTCTCAAGCAATTCATCCAAGCTAACGTATCTAGCGTTATATAGCTCCTCCACGCTATGAACCCTTTCAACATCATGGTAGAGAATGGGCATATCAAAACCGGTAGCTCTCCTGGCAACCGCCTGACCAATCCGCCCCATACCTACGATACCCAGTGTCTTACCGGCAACTGCGCCACCAAGCAAGAGCATGGGCCCCCAACCTACAAAACGCCCCTTGCGGGTGTAAGTATCTCCTTCAACGATCCGCCGCCCCACTGACATGATCAAAGCCCAGGCGAGATCAGCCGTGGCATCGGTTAGGACACCGGGAGTGTTTGTGACGGGAATCCCCCTTTGGGTAGCAGCTGCTACATCAATATTGTTATATCCCACGGCATAGTTACTGATCACCTTAAGGTAGGGACTTGCGTCCATCACCTTGCTAGTGATGGCGTCAGTAAGCAGGCAAAGTAGCCCATGGGCATCTGTTACCCCTTCTATTAGTTCTTCCTCCGTGAGTACTCGATCATAGGGATTGACGGTAACCTCAAAATGCTCCTCTAGCATGTCTAGCCCCACTTGGGGAATCTGTCGGGTTACAAAGACCCTCATCTTCCCGGCCTTACCTGTCATTCGTTCACTCTCCTTATCTATTTTTAACCTTTACTTCAAAAACTCGGCCAACACATCATGGGTAACTGCTCCAATCTTTTCTGCAATATCCATTGACATAGATTGGTATGTGGGTAGACTAATCACTCGGCTACACACATCCTCAGTTACTGGGCAGTCAAAGGGTCCCGAGCGATCCTTAAATAGGGGGCTTGTATATAAAGGCCAGGGGTAATCTATCTTTGCGGGCACCCGCTGGGCTTTCAAAGCTTGGACAATGTCATCTCTTCTTGATGCGAGCTGTTTAGGCACGAGAAATGAATACACATGGAAGACACTCCAGGCATAGGATTTTTCCTTAGGAAGCTGTAGGTCAAGGCCTTTGAGGGCATTTGTATAGATATTCGCGATTTGCCTTCTAGTATCATTGGCCTTATCTAATTTCCCAAGTTGCACGATGCCAAGGGCAGCCTGCATAGCCGTCATCCGATAATTATAGCCAAGGCTTTCGATAAGCCCCCACTCTTTCTCCCCTTGATGGCGGATCTCCCGGCAACGCTCGGCTAGTTCCGGGTCATTGGTAGTGATCATCCCACCTTCAGCCGTGCTCATATTCTTGGATTCCTGAAAACTATAGCAGGCAGCATCGGTAAGCCCACCAACCCGCGCACCCTTGTATCTAGCACCATGGGCTTGGCAAGCATCTTCAAGGAGCAAGACTCCATGCTCCCGGGCTACATCCCGCAATGGATCAAGATCTGCCGGATGACCAAAGATATCCACCGGCATGATGGCTTTGGTCCAGGAGGTAATCTTCTGGGCTGTATCCTCCGCTGTCATACAGTATGAATCGGGATCAATGTCTGCAAATACCGGCCTAGCCCCCTGCTGCAATACCGGACCTACTGTCCCGATAAAGGTGAAAGCCGGTACAATAACTTCATCATCTGGCCCGATACCACAAGCGATAAGGAGGGTATGTAGCGCGGCAGTGCCGGAATTGACTGCTATGGCTTCCTTAGCCCCGACATAGCCTGCAAAGGCCTCCTCGAACTCCCTGACGACACTGCTACTTAGCTGAGTAGTTCTTCCAGATCGAATCACTGCACTAACTGCCTCTACCTCTTCTTCTCCAAATGTAGGGTAGAAATACAGGTCCTCCGGCAGGCTGGTTCGTAGCTCGCTCCGTTTAGTCATTAGATCACATCCCTATTTATTGGATTCACCATAGCCCTATCAACGATCCTCAGAAGTCACTTGATATCGCCGAACTACTGGCACCATGGAACACATTTGCCCTCTACTTATTCTTTCTCATTTAAAGAGATTATCCCTCTTGGACCCATAAGTACGTCTTCACCCTTAGAGAACACATTTTTGCCCCATTTTTGGATGGGAAATAAAAATCTCCCCCGCTAAGGGGAGGCAGGCGATTTGCTGCAGGCGAGTCCTTGCTTTCCTTTCCTGTTTCCCATTCAATCACGGGCAGCAAAAGGATTAACATATCTAACACCTTCAAGATATTCCTTACTTGGCATGTCTTCAGTGACAATCAATGGTATCTGGTTGAGCCTCGCTGATGCCCATATCTGAGCATCCCAATATGACAGCTGATGCTCATGTACACCCCGAACAGCTTCTCCAAGGATCTGGGCTGTTGTAGGTAATACTCTGATACACTGAAGGTAATTATCTACCCGAGCCAAAGCCTCTCCCGATTGAAGTGGAGTAGCAATCTTTTGCGTAACGGCAACGAAAAACTCACTTAATACTTGGACGGGAAGCACTCCATGACCACTATGTATTAGACTAGTTACTACATCAAGGGCCTTCTCTCTCTTCCAAGGGGGGGCATCTACATCATACATGTACACCAGCAAATTGGTGTCTATGATAGTATCAACGGTCATGAAGATCGTCCCTTTTCCATGTACGTAATCCATCTGTGGTCACCAAGTCACTGTCACCTGTTGCCCCTAGCTCAGCCCACCTAGTGGTAATATACTCTCGCTCATCCTCCCATCTAGACGCATCCAAGAACGATACACCCATAGCATCTGTGATGGGAGGCGCTGTTAAAAACCGAGCCAATGCCTTCCTAACAACCTCCCCTTCGCTAATACCATAGGTAGCTGCCTTTTCTTTTAGCTGCATCTCTTGAGCAGGCAGGATATACAGTTGCTTACGAATCATCCTCTCCCTTGTCACGCCTGACACCTCCTACACAGGAGTATACATCATTATGGCTGTCCTGTCAAAAAAGGGCAGGTGCCATCGCACTAGCCCTAGCCTTGCTACGACTTAGAATAGGGACGTATCCCGGGGCCAGCCCTTGCCCCTAGCCACCGGGATACAGATCCCTTTCATCTACCAGTCTTCTTCATCTTCATCTTCATCGCCTAGCTGGACATGCACTGTAAGATCTAAGGTACTACCGGGCTCGACAGTTATGTCTCTAACCCATTGGCTATCGAAACCACTGGAAATCTCCAGTTCATATTCTCCTTCTCTTACATCGATGACCCACCGACCATCACCCATGTCCTCAAGATCGCCTACATACTCTTCCTCATCAACCGTATTGAGCATCAAGCGCAACCAATCATGATCA
>JAAZMF010000207.1 GCA_012798955.1 Bacillota bacterium
CGTAACGTGGAAAACCCCTAACACCACTATCAATGCTGCAACCTGGGTACGAGGAACAGCGGGACACTCGGAGGAATCAGCCCTACAGTCAGGTTCAATATATGGATTTAAAGGTGCCATCACAGCATCCAAGGCTCTAGCTGTATTGGGACTGGAGATGTTGATGAACCCCGCATCACTGGCAACAGTACAGGCGGAATTTGCCGATAGAATGGAAGGAATGCCTGAATATGAAGGCAAGGCCATGATTCCAGCCCAAGCATATCCCGAAGCACCTGGAGTGCTAGTTACGGCACCGGGCAATGTCAAGCTTGTAACTGCAGAGACTGCGTTTGACGAAGCAGACGGGGATCAGATCATAGTAACAGACGAAGAGGATGTTAATCTTGGTAGTATCCACATAGCAGGTGCGACCAGCCCAGAGCTAATCTTCCCACTAGAAGAAGCGGTGTCAGTGGGACAAAGGCTTAAGATCACCTATGTAAGTGCCGATGGCGACGCTTGGTTCTACGGATACGTCCACGCCAAATAGTCAGTCACAGCAAACCAGATACGGATGCTAATTTGGACCTTGCCAACTCGAAGATCATAACAAGAGATCAAGCTATATAGGCAAGGGCAGACTGACACGTTCTGCCGATAACCCAACTTGTCAGTCGATCACGCTATATATGGCAAGGGCGGAATTCACCTGAGTCATCTTTGAACTTGGGTGTTCCGCCCCTTCCCTTAGGCCATTATGTCAATGCCTATTGTGCATGTCCGCTCTTTTCCATTAGCCGAGCTCTCCCCTGAGCTATTTTGCCGGGCATCGTCTTAAGGGGGAATTCAACCATCTCACCCTTCTCTGCTGACAGATACGCAGCTAAGATGATTTCCAGGGCTTTTCTACCCTCCGCACCATCCACCAGCAGCTTTTCATGGCCAAAAATAGCGTTTACAACATTCTGCAGAAGTGGTCTATGGCCATGACCATATACTGTAGTTGGCTCGGGAACATTATGGCTACGCAATACCTTTTCCTCCTGGTCTAGCCCATCGGCAAATCTCCAATATCGCATGCGGTTAATCGCCACTCCCCCGATGACCGCTGTCCCGCTTTCACCGAAAATGCTCAAAGTCTCCTCTAGGTTGTCAGGGTAGATTGTAGTTGCAGCTTCTATGATTCCTATGGATCCATTGGAGAAATGCAGGACTGCCGCACCAACATCCTCTGCTTCCATTTCCCTAAGTGCTGTAGCGGTAAAAGCCCCGATCTTCTTGACTGGGCCTAGCATCCACTGCAAGAGGTCAATATTGTGAATGGCTTGGTTCATGAATGCACCACCATCAAGAGCCCACGTACCCCGCCACTCATCCTCATCATAGTAATCTTGATCCCGATACCACCTGACCGCGGCATTGCCATGGGTCAGCTTGCCGAATCGGCCCTGCTCCAAGGCTTCTCGGAGATCCCGAACAGTGGGGTTAAATCTATTCTGAAATACAACTGCCAATGTAACTCCGTGCTCTGCAGCTGTGGCAATCATGGCATCAGCATCTTCTAGTGTAAGGGCCATGGGCTTTTCCACCACTACATGCTTCCCCGCCCGTGCCGCCTCAATTGCCATTTGAGCATGAAGACCACTGGGGGTACAGATATTGACTACATCGATCCCCTCTCGCTCTAGTACATCACAATAGTCTGTTGCCCAAGGCACACCATAGCGTTCCCCAAACGCCTGAGCTCGCTCCGGTACTATGTCCGCGACCATGGCCAGTTTGGCTTGGGGTATTTGGTGTATGGCTCCTATATGATGTGGTGCAATGCGACCACACCCGATAACTGCAAAATTAAGATGCTTAACCATAATTCATCCTCCAGTTGGGACTTGAGATATCAAGCCGATAACATGCCCTGTTGATCATATGTTTTACCCACAGACTCTTTACATTTTAAGATCAAAGGGCCCTCACATCGTAGGCTTTTTCGCCTTAGCCAAAACCATCTCCCAAAAGCCCTCTTCCACCAAATCTTCAACTGACCCTCCCATCATACCATGGGCAAATACTAGAGCGGCCAGTAGCATAGGATGGTCTTTGCCTTAAGAATTTCTCCCCTTTGGAAGTTTCTCCTGTCAACAAGATCACAGGATTGCCCACCTTGTGTTACCCATGTTACGTTTCTAGC
Source organism: Bacillota bacterium (assembly GCA_012798955.1). Lineage (GTDB taxonomy): Bacteria > Bacillota > Limnochordia > DTU087 > DTU087 > JAAZMF01. Next base: position 2,171 of record JAAZMF010000207.1, read on the forward strand.
GCTGGCATGATCCAATTTTTGCATAAGTATCCGGTATACATGCAACTTATTAGCAGGTAACTAGACCCAGTAGGAGTATTATACACCTAACCAGTGCGCTAAGCGCAATAGTGTTGCACTATATGCAACTTCAGCACTGGCAGTGGATTTCAGCGAGGAGGTCAAAGACAGAAACTTCGAACCCAATGTGTTTCCATTTAGTACAAGAAGACTTGTGGTAATAAGTCAAGGGGCTGATGCAAAAAACTTCGATGAAAAAAGTTCTTTTCTTGAGCAAATGGGTACACAAAACACAGCCGAGCAGCACAGCGAACTGTAGTTCGGCGATTAGGAA
>JAAZMF010000208.1 GCA_012798955.1 Bacillota bacterium
AGAACTAGTTACCCCGTGGCTAGTAGGGCATTTCTCAAATATCAAGGGGTTTTTAAGTGTTTTGCCTCGATCTCGGATATCAGCTTCACCCGTTCGGCATGGCGCCCGCCCTCAAATTCTGCCTTAAGCCAAGTATCGATAATGCTTTTGGCTAGATCGATACCCACGACCCGGGCACCTAGGGCCAGGATGTTGGCGTCATTGTGTTGCCGTGACATGGCGGCGGAGTAGCAGTCACTGCAAACAGCCGCCCGGATTCCAGGCACTTTGTTGGCTGCAAGTGAGATGCCGATACCAGTTCCACAACACAATAAGCCTTGCTGACACTCACCGCTGGCGACGGCGTTGGCAACCTTTTCGGCATAAATTGGGTAGTCTGTTCTTGCTTCGGAGTAACAGCCGAAGTCTTTATATTGGATACCCTTTTCTTCGAGATATGTCTTAATCTCTTCCTTGAATGAAAACGCAGCGTGATCCGAGCCGATGGCTAGCATTGTTCTCCGTCCCTTCTAGAGCCTTGCATGATATATTCCCGCTACATTCTATTATAGCAATCTCTAACGGGAATCAGCAAATCTACAGCCTGCTTCTTTAACCTTTCCTTGAAGCAACGGTGGCATCCTAGCAAGTTGCACCGGTGGTTACGACAAAGGGTATCCAAGTGTCCGTAAAGGTGCTATCTTCCTCGGCCTAGTGGCATTTTCAAGCTTAAGCAGGATAACTCCTGCAAATATGGAATTGAAATAAGGAATTTGATCGAATAGTTAGTCACGCTTTTTTTGTATTGCAGTCCGGCGATAATGTTGTATAATCATCTAGCATACTTTGCATACCTGCACGGCGGTGCGGGAAAAACGACCAAATCTAGTTAGGGGGAGACCATAATAACCGAGAATGTAATTGTCCGTTTTAGGAACGTTATCAAGCAATACGATGACGATCCGGCCGTGTTGGATGATGTCAGCTTTGCGCTAGAGAGAGGTAAATTCTACACATTGCTTGGTCCGTCAGGATGTGGGAAAACCACCATTATCCGTCTGATCGCGGGGCTAACTGAACCTACTAGTGGTGAGATTTATATAGACGGACAGGAGATTCGCTCTATCTCCCCACGTCAACGCAAGGTCAACACTATTTTCCAGGATTACGCGCTCTTTCCCCATCTCAATGTATTTGAAAATGTAGCCTTTGGTCTTAGAGTTCGCCGCATGAAAAACGATGTTGTCCAGGCCAAAGTGCAGGATGCGCTCCGCTTTGTTAACCTGACGGGTTTGGAAAATCGAGAAATCGCCGGCATGTCCGGGGGTCAGCAGCAGCGGGTGGCTATTGCCCGTGCTATTGTCAACGAACCTGAAGTGCTGCTTTTGGATGAGCCATTATCAGCCCTTGACCTCAAACTTAGACAGGAGATGCAATACGAGCTTCGGGAGCTACAGCGTCGACTAGGCATTACCTTTGTCTTTGTGACCCACGATCAAGAAGAAGCATTGGCCCTATCCGATGAAATATTTGTGCTAAATAACGGTCGCATCCAGCAAAGTGGAACCCCGACCGATATTTACGACGAGCCCGTGAATCGATTTGTCGCGGATTTCATAGGCGAGTCTAACATTGTTCCTGGTATCATGATTGAAGATTATTTGGTGGAGTTCGTAGGTCACCGTTTTGAATGTGTGGACATGGGCTTTCGTCCCTACGAGCCGGCGGAGATTGTGATCCGCCCAGAGGATCTTGAGCTTACCGATAGGGATAAAGGTAAGCTCAAAGTGCGGGTGGATTCCCAGTTGTTTCGGGGGGTGCATTACGAGATCTGCTGCTATGACGAAGATGGCAATGAGTGGTTAGTGCATTCTACTAAGAAGGCTGTGGTAGGTGAGGAGATCGGGCTGGATTTTTGGCCTGAGGATATTCATGTCATGCGCTTAGGTGAAACCGAGGCCGAGTTCGACAGGCGACTAGAGTCCTATGAAGAGGTGCGCCATGAGGAATAGAGTTCGCAATGTATATCTAATTCCCTATGGACTATGGATCGTTCTTTTTGTGGTGGTGCCCATAGTGTTGATTGGGTACTTTTCGTTGTTTGATATCGATGGCAAAATCAGCCTCACCAATTACCAGAGATTTTTCACACCAGTTTATTTGAAAATGACCTTTGCATCTTTTGCCTATGCGCTTGTGATCACGGTAATCTCATTGCTCATCGCTTACCCGACGGCGTATTGGCTTAGCAAGACTAAGCATAAACAGCTTTGGCTCTTGCTGATCATTATGCCCTCTTGGATGAATCTATTGCTTAAGACGTATGCTTTCATCGGGATGTTAGGCACATATGGGCCCGTCAACTCATTTTTGAATACCATCGGTATTGGAACTAGGCAGATTCTGTTCACGGATTTCAGCTTTATGTTCGTCGCAGTGTATATTTTTATCCCTTTCATGATACTACCCATATTTGGTGCAATAGAGGAGCTTAGCCCCTCGTTGATAGCGGCGGCATACGATTTGGGAGCATCGCCGTGGACGACGTTTCGCCGGGTGATCTTCCCATTGACCATCAGTGGTGTACAGGCGGGTTGCCAAGCGGTATTCATCCCCGCCCTATCTCTGTTCATGATTACCCGGTTGATTGCAGGCAACCGTGTGATCACTTTAGGCACGGCAATCGAGCAGCATTTTCTCGTTACGCAAGACTGGGGGATGGGTTCCACCCTGGCAGTGTTTCTGATTATCACCATGGGGTTGACTATGTGGGCCACGTCAGGCAGAAAGCGGGTGAAATAGTTGGGTAAGTCCTCCAGATTCGCCAAGATATATCTCATCTTCGTCTTTGTGATTCTGTACGCACCCATATTCTATCTGGCTTATTATTCCTTTAACAGTGGCGGTACCATGTACAACTTTGAGGAATTCACGCTGGAATGGTATCAAGAGGTGTTTCAGGATACACGGCTGTTTGTTATTTTGCTAAACACCTTGACTATTGCACTCTTGGCTGCTGCTATCTCTACCATAATTGGTGTGGCCGGGGCTCTTGCCATTACAAATGTGCAGTATAGGCGGCTTCGTAATGCTTTGTTGACTTTAAATAACGTGATGATTGTTAGTCCCGATGTGATTATTGGGGCATCTTTCTTGATCTTGTTTGCTATGATCGGTATGCGGCTAGGATTTACATCGGTGTTAGTTGCCCATATAGCCTTCAGTGTGCCGATTGTGGTATTGATGGTTTTGCCTAAGCTTCAGGAGATGAGCCCCACTTTGACCGATGCCGCTCGGGATTTAGGTGCTAGTAGATGGGACATCTTGACTCGGGTGATTATACCGTATATAAGCCCGGGGATTTTGGCTGGGTTTTTCATGGCACTTACCTATTCACTCGATGATTTTGCAGTCACCTTCTTTGTGACAGGAAGCGGATTCTCGACTCTGTCGGTGGAGATTTATTCTCTAGCAAGGCGGGGAATCTCCCTGACAATTAACGCATTATCAACCTTGATCTTTTTGGTTACTTTGGCCCTTGTCTTTGGTTATTATTTCATTAGCAAACAGGCTACGAGGCCCATTAGGCTGGAGGTGGAGCGGTGAAAAAGGTTGTGCAGATGTTTGTCGCCGCTTTCTTAGTTGCTTTCATCCTGATCTATGTAACAGCACGGATCAATTCACTGCAGGGCTATTACGGTGCCGACACCCTTACAATATACAACTGGGGTGATTACGTGGATCCCGATCTGATTACCGCCTTTGAAGAGGAATCGGGTCTTAAGGTAATCTACCAGACTTTTGAATCCAATGAAGCCATGTTAACCAAGATTGCCCACAAGGGCAGCACCTTTGATGTTGTCATCCCGTCGGACTATGCCATTAACAAGATGAAGGAGCAGGGGTTACTCATTCCCCTAGATCATAGCTTATTGCCTAATCTTGAGCACATTGACCCGAGATTTTTGGATCTACCCTTTGATGAAGGTAATCAGTATTCTGTGCCGTATTTTTGGGGGACGTTGGGGATTATCTATAACTCGGATCTGTTAGGGGGCAAGCATCTGGATAGCTGGCACGATTTATGGGATGATTCCTTGAGAAATGAGATTATCTTGGTAGATAGTGCCCGAGAGGTGATTGGGCTCGGGTTAAACACACTAGGCTATTCCCTCAATGATACTGATGTCGATCACCTCAGGGAGGCTCAAAGCAAGCTAGTAGAGCTCATCCCCAACGTTAAGGCCATTGTCGGTGATGAGCTCAAGATGCTCCTAGCCAATGAAGAGGCGGCTGTAGGTCTCGTTTGGTCTGGTGACGCGGCGTTGATTATCGACGATAACCCTAAGCTAGACTATGTCATACCCATTGAAGGTACTAATGTTTGGTTCGATAGTATGGTTATCCCACGAACGGCTACCAATATTGAGGGAGCCCATCAATTTATCAATTTCATGCTTGACCCCGAGAACTCCGCCATTAACACAGAATATGTGGGTTATTCAACCCCTAACCAGGGAGCGCTAGAGTTCTTGCCAGAAGAGATCACCGAGGATGAGAGGTTCTATCCTGGCCCCGAGATCACTGATAAACTGGAAGTTTACGAGAACCTAGGTAAGCGTATGTTCGCTTTCTACAACGAGCTCTTCCTGGAGTTCAAGATGCACCGCAAATAGCCGGTAAAGCTAGGAACCTAGGATGGCTGGGGCTAGTTCATGGGGCAGCAGTACCTTGCCATCCCTTACGACCCGCATGCTATCTCCGGATATCTCATCTATTAGTAGGGGCTCGTCATTTACGTTTCCGAACTCGTACTTGATATCAATAAGCTCTAGTTTTCTGGTGGCTAGGTCTGCCTTGATCAAAGCAGTTATCTCTTGGGCAGTCCTAGCCATATATTTTGCTTCGGCTGGGCTGACTATGTCTAGGGCAACTAAGGCGTCGGTGGTAATTAGCGGATCCCCTTGCTTATCGTCTTTTATGGTAAATTCTATCAAGGAAGGTAGCGGTGTTCCCTGGGTAACGTATTTGCCGTAGCGTCGCACAAAGCTTCCCCAGGCCTTTTCCCTACAGATTACCTCTACACCATAGGAATTCGCAGATTTGACGATGATACTATTGGGCTGTGTCCCCATGGCAACAAAGTGGCTGGGTATGCCTGCCCCGTGTAATAGCTCAAAGAAATATACTGTGAGGCGAAGTGAGGCGATGCCTTTTCCTTCAATCTCGCCTACCACCGCATTGGCCCCTGAATCAATCTTACCTTCCGCGCCAGTCACGGCATCTTTGAATTGCAGCATGATATTGCCATCTTCCATGGTGAATACATCTTTGGTTTTGCCTTCGTATATTTTTTGCAAGTGAATGCCCCTCCCGTACCGTTACCTAGATGAAAACTAAGACAAGTTTACCATATGGAGTTAGCCTATCCAAGGGGGCTTGGGGGCAATCATGTCTATTTCATCTATTTAGTAACCGGAATCTGTGATTTTAGCCAGCCCATGGTGACAGAGATTGTTGATTCGCTTATAGCGGTCGATTTGATTTTTGATAGCCATAAGGTTTACTACTGGAGCAACTTGACGACGGGAATAGAGACATGCAGCATCTGCTAGCTGAATACGCTTATGTAGCGGGTAGGCACATCGGTAATCTAGTAGATATATTTAACCCTGAAGCGGTCATTATTGGTGGTGAAGTTGCCCGACTAGAGCAGGTTCTAGAAGCTTCGTTAAGGCACAGTATGGAGGAAATTGTTCATCCGATGTTGCGGGGGAGCTATGAGTTAATCTTCTCAGAGGCCTCAGAGAATAAAGTCGCTAAAGGCGCATCGGTTCTGGTACAACAGCATTTCTTTGCATACCCGCACAAATATATCTCGGCCTTTGAGCGAGCTTCATCGTAGAGTTTTTGGGCGTTATGTCGACATTCGCGGCTGATTGGCTGCTAGAGACTTGGTTTTACGTGCAGGCAATCGTATTGGTTGGGTTCAATCGAAATTCACCGAGAGGGGGTGCCTGACAAAGTAAGAGCTGGATCTATAGTTAGTTAATTTCATCGCATATATCAAAAGGAGGTAACTGTTTTGCTGAAGGCTTTTTCAAAGCGAAATGTGTTGTCTATCACCATTCTGGTCTTGATGATTTGCATGGGAACGGTAGTAGCAACTGCTGCCCCCAAATTGCGGGTAGTCAGCTCCATTTCCGGGGGAAAAACTCCTGAGGAAAGCAAGTTGTTCGCCAAGGAAGTAGGGGAAGCCCTTGGTCTAGATGTAGAATGGATCCATCCTTCCGGCGATGACTATCTACAGACTGCCATGCGGGGCGGGGAGCGTTTTGATTTGATCTATTTGAATACACCTTTCATGGATGTGCTCGTAGATCAAGGCGCTTTGACTCCACTAACGGACTTTATCGCCTCATCTCCTATCCTCTCTGATCCAACTGTGATTCCTACCGAAGAGTGGGAGATGCTGCGGTACCCCGATGGGCAGATCTACTCCGTATTCAACAAATACGAGGGCGGGACACTGCCTACTGTTCGGGCTGACTGGCTTGAGAAGTTGGGCCTAGATGTTCCGGAGACCCTAGATGAGTTCTACACAGTGTTAAAGGCATTTAGGGACATGGGCCCTGATATCTATGGGCTTTCCACAGCAGGCCTGTATGATATTCAAGGTTTCATGGGGGCTTTCGGTGTTAAAGCTCGCTATGTGATTGATGAGGACGGTCGTCGTACAATTCCTTACGCGAGCGATGCCGCTATTCCGGCTTTTGAGTGGTTAAATAAGCTGTATAAAGAGGGTCTTTTGGATCCTAACTTTGTCACCAATTCCACTGCTGAGATGCGCAACCTGTTTCTAGCTGATCGGGTAGGCATGGTGACCTATTGGGACATGTGGGTAGGCCTCTTTAACTCCATGCGTCAACAAGACGATCCCGACACTGAATTTAGGGCCATGGGCATCGCCGGACCTGTAGGTCCCAATGGTGAGCGAATTCTCCGCCGAGGGGATCCAAGCATTTGGGCTATCCCTGCGAATGCAAGGAATCCTGAGGGTGCCAAGAAGTTTTTGGAGTTCTGGCATACAGAGGCCGGGATCACCCTTGGCTCTGTAGGCGTCAAAGATTACGACTATGTTGTCAAGGCCGACGGAACCATGGAGTTAACCGAAATTGGTAAAGCCCACAATATGGATCACGGGGTACCCCGCTGGTACAATAGCAACGTTAAGGCCCCATTTGGTAGCTTACCTGGGGTGAAAGAATCTGAGGTGTTTATTAATCAGTATGGTTCCCTGGAGATTTCTACAGCAGATTGGCCCCGGGCAGAGAAAATCGTGGAGGATTACGCATTTCAGGCGATTACAGGCAAGATGGCAGCTGACACTGCCGTCAAGAAGATGCGTGAGGAACTCCTTAAGGCTAAGCTAATCGATTATTAGTTAGTCCGGTTTACTAACTAGGTGGTTTGGGTAGGGGCGCAAAGCTAGGAGGGTTTATCATGGGCAGGTCTAAATTCCGGAAGTATTCACAGCTTTATCTGATGGCACTACCCGCGCTTGTGTATTTCCTGGTGTTTTCCATCTATCCCGTAATCCAGGGTCTATATATGAGCACCCAAAAACCTCTGCTTTTAGGAGGGGGCGTGTTCGTCGGCCTTGAGAACTATAGAAACGTATTGCAGGATAGTATGTTCTGGCAGGCCCTGGGTAATACACTAATTTTAAGCGGCGGTATGATCGCTCTAGGGGTTTCAGTACCACTGTTTGTGGCTATAGCTCTCCATGAACTGCCCTTTGCTCCCCTGCGTAAGTTGACTCAGACGGTGATATATACACCCCATCTGTTTTCTTGGGTCGTTGTCGGAGGGATATGGATTCAGGTCCTATCCCCCGACGGGGGCCTCTTCAATGAGCTCGGAAAGCTAATTGGGCTAAGTCCAGTGCATTATCTCGCCGATACTACTTGGATAAAGCTGGTCCTCGTATTGCTATCTACGTGGAAGGGCATGGGGTATAACGCAGTAATTTACTATGCAGCAATTAGCTCACTAGATCCTCAAATCTATGAGGCCGCTACAGTGGATGGGGCAAGCCGATGGCAGAAGATTACCAAGCTGACCCTTCCCCTACTCATGCCTACTGTCGGAGTCGTTTTCATACTATCGGCTGTAGGAGCACTCCGGATCTTTGACCAAGTGTTTATCTTACGAAATGCAGCTACCGCTAGGACAATAGATGTTGTGATGACTTATGTCTATGATCGAGGCATGCGGGAATTTAGGCTAGGAGAAGCCACGGCTGCATCTTTTATGGTGACAGTCGTGGGCCTGATGACTGTGGGTCTTTTGCGTCGAGCCATGAATATAGACGAGACCGAGGCGTCCTGAGGAGGCAAGGTAATGGTATTTGGAAGGCGAGAACAGAAAGAGACTGCTAGTAAACCCATTTCACAGATAGGAGCGGTTGATTTGCTTCTAGCAGCCATCATGGTTGGCTTGATCGCTGTGACGGCGGCACCTCTCTTAAATGCCTTGGCTCTCTCTTTTTCCTCCAATATGGCGGCTATTCAGCCAGGTATCCATCTCTGGCCTAAAGAGTGGAGCACCATTGGCTATCGGATTGCTTGGCGGAAACTAGAGTTTTGGCGGCCCTTTACCAATAGCCTGATTGTGACTACATTTGGGTCGTTTCTTCACATGTTGGCTGGCTCCATGGCGGCATACACCATGCTGCATCGGGAGTTCCCTCTACGCAGGACGATTGTGGGCCTAATGCTTTTTTCCATGACTGTCCCTGGCGAGGCGATCATGGTCCCACTGTACATAGTGAATAAGCAGCTAGGACTGTTAAACACGTATACTTCCTTGATCATTGCCGGGATGGTTTCTGGGTTTACCATCTTGCTCCTGTTTAACTACTTTCGAAGTGTGCCTAGTTCCTTGATGGAGGCGGCTCGCCTAGATGGTGCCGGTGATTTTGCGATTTTCACCCGCATATATCTACCGGCTAGCAAGCCGGGTCTGGCAGCTGTGGGCCTTTTTCAAATAGTTGGTCGATGGAATCAGTTTAGGGAACCCCTGCTATATATTACTGATAGTGCTAAGACCACCATACAGATAGCATTGCGTCAGATTGCTGTGCTTGATCAAGCGACTTCGGGGACAGATATAGTGCTTGCCAATACCAGGATGGCCACAGTCATGATCGGGGTAAGTATTCTCATATTCATCTTTCCATTTATCCAGAAACACTTTGTGCAGGGTATTGTGATGGGAGCTACTAAGGAATAACCCAGCGCCATAGCTATGCCCAAGGGGCGATTATCTCACTCGATGGCGGGTTCTTGTCTTTATGAATCAGTGAGCTAATTTGTGGGTTTACTAGCTCTTATTCTTTAGGGATGAGGGATTACAGGATGGCGATCTATACATGCGAATTCGATGTGGCAGATACCAAGACTGTCAAACGTTTTTCCGTTGAGGTTCCGGAAGGCATCCAGGAGATCCTGATCAAGGGTGATTTTGATCCTAGGGTAGAGACCGATGATGCCAAGAATCGTGAGTTGATCATGCCGGCTCTTCGCCGGTATGGGGCTGGTGATCCAGAATTTGACCGGTTAACGCCGGCAGAGAAATCTAGATATCAAGAGGCTCATTATAGGCTAGTTGGAACTGTCCGTAACCTGATCAACTACACCCTCATAGACCCTTCTGGCAGGCATCGAGCTAGGGGAAACAATCGATTTTTCGAAACTATTCAGCTGAGCAAAACCATATCGAGCTTAGGATGCATTCCCGGTCCCCTCGAGCCCGGAAAATGGGAGCTTGTGGTGGAAGCCCACGCTGTGGTCACTGGCAAGCTTGTTGTGGACATTGAAATACTAATGAATGATAGTGTCACTCCAGGAATCCCCGCCACTGGGCTGCGGCTACAGGAGGAGGGGGATTATGAATCATTTAGGTTACCCAGCGTTAAGCCCCAAGGCCCAGGATGGTATGGGGGAGACTTCCATTTGCATACTCACCATAGCGACGGAAGCCACTCGATGGCAGAGATTATGGAGGCGCAGCATGAGAGAGGCTATGATTTTCTTGTGTTGACAGATCATAATACGACTCTGGGTTGGAGAGAGGAATATAACGATCACATGCTAGTTATCCCTGGTTTGGAGATCACCACCTTTTATGGCCATGCCGTGGTAGTTAACCGGGTGGGCGAGATTGATTGGTTCGATTTTGATCAATCAACCACCTTCGATGAACTAGCGGCTGAGCTTAGAACCAAGGGGTCAATGCTATCTATTGCCCATCCATATTGCATTGGTGATCCTGTTTGTACGGGGTGTAGCTGGGAGTATCCTAACCTCAACTGGAATGCAGCCGATATGATAGAGGTTTGGGCCGGCTCATGGCACCAGCGTCGGTCAGAGAATCGTAAGGCTCTAGCAAAGTGGGAGCAGCTGCTAAACAAAGGACATCGTTTGGTGCCCGTTGGGGGAACCGATATCCATAGGATTGAGCCTGATCCCGGCGATTGCGGGAAGACGTATGTGTATGCCGAGAGCTATACCATCGAAGGCATAATGGAGGGCTTGCGCAAAGGGCATGTTTTTGTGTCACAAGGCCCTTTGATAGAATGCTACGGCGAAAACGAAGATGGGAAGCGTTATGGCATAGGGGAAGATTTATTCACCAATGTTGGAGAGAACATAGCCTTCAAAGGTAGGATCAAAGGATTGGATAGGCCCTGTGAGCTGGAATTGGTGAAGAAGGGGGAGGTTATCCGACAGATCGCGGTTGGGGCCGGAGACACGGAGTTTGCATGGGCTGAAGTAGTTGATGGTGATGCGTGGTATTACTTTAGAGTATATGATACAAGGCGGCGCCTTATGGCGCTTACCAATGCTATTTTTCTAAATTGCCAACCTCCCTCGATGTAGGTCAACTTGGTAGCATAGCGGCTCTGTTTACTATGTTATCGGTCAAGGGAAATCCCCTTTTTGAGCCATAGTCCTGGCGTATCTTTCTTGGGGTGTTGTGAGGGATGACCAAAACTCAAAGTAGATGCAAAAGGGCAAGGGCCAATCTAAGCTGACGGGTGACCCTTGCCTTAGCCTTAGTGTTCCTCAAGGGAAATCTGCTACCTATGATGTAAAGACTCGGCAGCTTACCATTGGCGGGGCTTGCAGAGGATCTCTTCTACTTTAAGGTCGAAAATGGAGTTTGAGTGAGTTGGCAGGATCACGGTGGCAGTATCTGCACCGGAGCTAGTTCCGCCGATTGCGATAACTCTCTCCCCGTAGGGGATAAGACCTGCATCTAGTGCCATTATGGAGATCTCAGCACAAACTTTGACACCTTGTCCTAGCATGCGCAAGGCGCTTGCTATGATTTCCGCTGGGTATATACCTCCAAATTTGTTGCGGACGCCCCTATCTACACCAGCTAGCACATGGGTAGTCGTTAGTATCTTTACAGCGTATTCTTGCAGGTACAAGCGCTCACTTTGGGGCATTTCATCTATCCCTGGGCCCCTAAAGCCCACGTGATGAGTAACACACACTATGGAATGCCCGTTAGCACCTAGCTCCAGCGCTTTCCTTACTGTTGCCCCGGTATTTGATGCGATTACTAGCCATGGGATGTTGGCTTCCTTAGACTTAGCAATGGCTATTTTGAGAGTCTCCTCAGTATTATCCGGTCCGGCTGTTTCCCATATCAACGTAAATCCATCCCTTCCATTCACCTTACCTTGGGTTTACCCTATTTTACCATTAAGACTGCTAAGGCGATACTATGTTTAGGTCTGACATTACAGGACTAGCCTAGCTAGGATCACCGCGATAACTATTGCCGGTAGCATATCGGCTACAAGGAGTTTCTTTGTGCCCAGCATGTTAATTCCGATGCTGACGATTAGCAGGCCGCCTGTGGCAGTCATTTCTACCATGGCCGAGTCTGTCATGGCTCCCTTGACAACTGAGGCCCCTAGTGTGAGGGCTCCTTGGTATATCAAGAGTGGTAGAGACGAAAGGGCTACACCTATCCCCATGGTTGCCCCGAATACTAAAGATGAAAATCCGTCCATAATGGATTTTGTCATCAGGATGCGATAACTCCCTGTCAAGCCATCCTCTATGGAGCCTAGGATAGCCATAGGACCAACACAAAAAAGCAGGCTTGCTGCCAAGAACCCTTGGGCAAGTCCGGAGCCCTCCTTGGCGAAACGGGCTTCCAGTTTGGCTGTTGCCGCTTCTAGGCGACCGTTGATATTTAGCAAAGACCCGATAATGGTTCCCAGAACAATACTAAACAGTACGATGAGCATGTTCCGGCTTTCTAATGCCATGCTAAAGCCTACAAAGATTGTGAAGATCCCTAGACCACCCATAACGGTTTGGGACATATGGTCGGGTATGCGTGTCTTCACCGCCATTCCGATGAAGGTGCCCACAACAATTGTGCTTACGTTGATCAATGTTCCTGTCATATGTTGTCCTCTTTCAATGACTGGTATTTTGTGTTAGTATCGAGTTAGTAGGTATGGATGGTAAGATCGAGATGGATTGGGCGTAACATGAGATTCTCCTGCTAGGCGGCGGACTCCTGCCGTTTCGCTCTAAACTAGTTGATCTATCCTTAGTCTATGATACAATAACAGTGACAATGGAAGTTACGGTTGAGTAGTAGAGAGGAGCCAGCCATGCGCAATCGCCTGCAACCTAATCAAATCCAATAACTTGGTGAGATAGGCAGGTTGTTCGGCTGTTTCGCATGGGCCCGGGATCCTGGTTTGGACCTCTGGCAAGGAATCACGTAATGGACTTGTGTCGCGGATAGATGTCAAAAGACTACTGCGGCTATTTGTATAGGCTTATCGTTTGAGCTAAGATTCTGCGGAAAGCCGACTGTAATCTCACCCCCATCGATGAAGGGGGTTTTTTATATGCTTAATCCGATTCTTCGGGCAGATAGCCTTGCCAAATCGTATGGCTTTCATCAGGTCTTCTCTAATGTCAGTTTTATGCTCAGAACTAGGGAAAAGGTGGCCCTTGTAGGTCCCAATGGGATTGGCAAATCCACGTTACTTAAGATCTTGGCTGGTCTGGAAGAGCCTGATTCAGGCACAATTGCACAGTTACAAGAACCACTACTTTGCCGATACGTGCCTCAAATGCCTAAGTTCGAGTTGTCCACGCCGTGGGATGTTCTGACTAAAGAGGCTGTAGAGCTAGGGGTGCTAGCTAGAGGCACTCCCCATGAAGCTATGAGTCGGTTTGGCTTCAGTGAAACTGAGGCCATACTCCCCACTAAGCACCTAAGCGGTGGCCAAAAGACGAGATTAGCCTTGGCTAGAGCATGGCTTTCCCAACCGGATCTGCTCTTGCTTGACGAGCCCACCAATCACCTGGATATGGCGGCCCTCGATTGGCTAGAGGGTTTTGTCATGGAATATCCAGGTTGCGTTTTTGTGGTTTCCCATGATCGAGTATTCCTGGACAACGTAGTATCCCGGGTGCTGGAGTTAGAGTGCGACGGCATTACAGAGTACACAGGGAATTATACCGCTTACCGCGAGGCTAAGGCTCAGGCCTTTGTCCAGCAAATGTCGGAATATGAGGCGGATCAGCGGCGCATAAGGCGCCTAGAAGCTACTATTGATCAGCAGATGCGACGCTTTCAGCAAAGCCATGGAAGCGCTGGTCAGCACGATTTTTACCGTGGTAAAGCCAAGAAATTGGCCAAGACTGGCAAAGCTCAGATGAAGCGCCTCGAATCTATGAAGGAAACGAGTGTAGCTAAGCCAAAAGCAGAAGAACACATATCTCTGATAGATTTCGCGGTGCAGGATGGGGGTAGACGGGTAGTTGTTGCCGAAGAACTGGGCAAATCCTATGCTCGAGAGCTTTTTGCCCGTGGCAATTTCTCCATATTACGAGGGGATAAGGTCGCTTTGGTTGGTCCTAATGGCTCCGGCAAGACCACTCTACTGAAAATGATCTTAGGTCAAGTTGAGCCGAGTCAAGGTAGGCTCTGGGTATCACCTAATGTCTCCATGGGGTATTTGGATCAGGAGATGGATGAGCTCAACCCCGACAACACGGTTTTAGCTGAGACATTATCGGTTTTCCCTCAGCAGACTAGTGAACAGATGACGAGAGCTAGAACTTTCTTGGCAGGTTTGCTGTTTGGTGCTGATGATCTCGAAAAGTCCATTAGAATGCTTAGTGTAGGAGAGCAGAAGCGGGTAGCTATGGCTAAGCTACTCTTGGGTGTCTTTGATCTTTTGTTGCTAGATGAGCCTACCGATCACCTTGATTTGCCCTCTAGGGAAAAACTAGAGGAGGCCCTGCTCAGGTATGATGGCACGTTGATCTTGGTGTCCCACGATCGCTATCTGCTTGGCAGAGTATCTAGCAAAGTGATTGCCCTAGACGGGGGCAACATGATTGTATATCCCGGCGGATTTCGGGAATATGAAGCTAGGCAAGCGCGGCTGCAAGAGGCTTCTGCAAAGCCGGAAGCGCTGTCTGCCGAAGAGAGGTTGCTACTAGAAACACGGCTAGCTCAGCTTGGTTCCGATCTGGCGAAGCTTTCCAAAGAGGAGTCAGCCTATGCTGACATAGAGACAGAATTTATAGAGATAGCAAGACGTCTGCAATCATAGGGATGTGGGAAGTTGGTAGGGCGGAAGGGAATTTGGCTAGATGCAGGGAATACAAATTTAAGGGAAGTAGCTATTTTTAGAATGTAATCAAAAAACCAGGAGGGGTGAAGCCGTGCTCAGGGTAGGATTGATAGGTATAGGTTTTATGGGCCGAGGCCATTTAGACAATTACCTGCGCTTGGAAGAAGAAGGCTTTCCTGTTAAGTTGACAGCTATTTGCGATATTGATCCAGACAAATTCAAGAATATCTTCGTCAAGGGCAATATCGATGTGGGTACAGGCACATACGACTTTAGTAAGTATAATCTTTACAGTGACATGGATGAAATGCTGGAAAAAGAAAAGCTGGACTATGTAGATATTGCCTTACCTACGTATTTGCATGCCGAGGCTACAGTTAAGGCACTCAATAAGGGGATCCATGTTTTGTGCGAAAAACCTATGGCCATGACTTCCGATGAATGCCTCGAGATGGTTAATGCGGCCAAGGCCAATGAACGGAAACTCATGGTCGGCCAGTGTTTGCGTTTTTGGCCTGCATATGAGTACCTGAAGGAAACGGTAGAATCCAAACGGTTTGGTGAAGTTGTCTCCGGTTACTTTTTCCGGGGAGGCGCGCCACCTCGATGGTCATATCAGAATTGGCTCCTTACTAAAGAGAAGAGTGGTGGGTGCCTGCTAGATCAGCATATCCATGATGTGGATACGATTAATTGGCTGTTTGGCATGCCCGAAAAAGTTTCCACTATAGCTAGAAATATTATCCCAGGCAGTGGATATGATGCGGTTTCCACCAACTACATCTACCCCGATGGCAAGGTTATCAACGCCCAAGATGACTGGACGTTAGAGGGTGATTTTGGGTTTGATATGGTCTTTCGGGTGAATTTCGAGAAGGGGAATTTGATCTTTGAAAAGGGAGTACTAACAGAGAATCCCAAAGATGGCAAGGGCTTTACGCCTGAGCTTTCACCTGATATGGGCTATTACCGGGAGATCAAGTACTTTGCCAATGCAATCCTGGAAAACAAGCCTATTGCCGTGGCAACCCCAGAAAGCACCATGGAGACAATCCGTATAGCGGAAGCGGAGTTAGAATCTGCCGATAACCAAGGAGTTTTAGTTAAGGTTGAGTAAATTTGCTTCCATGTGGCTACACAATTGTATGGGCCGGATCTAGTAAGTGTCGAGCACTTAAGAGATCCGGCCTTGTGGCACGGTGTCCAGTTTGGCAAGGCGGCCACGAACCTTGCTAAGCTACAGGATAAGGCTTTAGCGGGGTATGCAAAGCCTTTGTCCTATTTGCAGGGCGTTGGGATTGACATTGGGATTGACTCGTCGTAGGGCTTCTACAGTGGTGCCAAAGCGTTGCGCCAATGTAAAAAACGTATCCCCGGTCCTTACCGTATAAGCCGTGGTATTGGGTGGGCAGGCACCAGGGGCAGGAGCCGGTCCTGTCGGAATGCAGATAAGCTGCCCGATGGAAAGCTGATTAGGATTCACCGCAGGATTTGCCGCTTCTAGTGCGCTTAGAGAAACCCCCTGGGCATTAGCAATGGAGAACATTGTGTCGCCGCTACGTACAGTGTACACTCGTCCAGGGCATGTAGATGGAGGGCGTGCCCCACTGGGAATGCAAATCAGTGATCCCACCTGCAGATTGTTGGGGCTTACACCCGGATTCGCTGCCTCTAGAGCCGCGGTGGTTGTGTTGAAGCTTCTCGCTATACTAAAAAACGTATCTCCTGAATTCACAAAATATCGTGATGATCCCGGTGGGCAAGAAATGCTCACGGTATCACCTCCCTAGATTTGCTGCCTTAATGCTACACAGTATTCAACTCCTAGCTAGAATGCTACCCCCCATGGGAAAACGTCCACCTGATCTAAGGCCCGTTCTATTTGCGTGTGGCATGAATATGTTGAACTAGCATGCTAAAGGGGGTAATGATGTGTTCTCTGGGGGCAATAAAGACCAGGATCGGTATGACGAGTTAATTAAGCACCACGCCGATGCCAATGGCCTAGATTGGATCTTTGTAAAACGACAGATCCTAGTCGAATCAGAAGGAAGGCCTAGCGCGGTATCACCGGAGGGTGCCATGGGATTGATGCAGTTTATGCCTAATACTTGGAGAGAGTGGGGGCAAGGCAATCCCCATGAACCCGAGGCCAATATCATGGCTGGTGTCAAGTATATGAGTTTTCTGGTAAGCAAGTTTGATGAAATACCAGATGAGCTAGAGCGCTATAAATTCGCCCTAGCATCCTTTAACGCAGGCAGACATAATATTAATCAATGTTTGGAGTATGCAAGGCAGGCAACAGGTGCCCCCGGGGATTACGAGGTTTGGGTAAATGCCGGTAGACCGCCGGGGCCCTGGCAGGAATGGCGGGTAGCTAGCCAGTTTCTGCACATGGTGACAGGGCGTTTTGCCGACATAACTCTCCGCTATGTGTCCAAGATAATGGGGGAAGAGTGACGATGAGTATCCCCAAGGTGCTTTGGGCTTTAGCCTGTGAATTTATCTTCACTGATGGGTGCAGAGCGTTTTTGACAAGCGATCTCATGACCAACATTTACTTCCTAGGTGCTGTGATCTTACTAGGTGCGGCTTGGCGCCACTGGGCGTGGCTGAGAGATTTGACAGATTTGTATACGGAGTATTATCATTGGGTGGAAGAGAACGTGCCACTGCCCGGTAATATGAAGCTACGGCGGTACATGGATAAGCTCAATGAAGTCATCATAGACTTGAGAGGAACGCCCATGACTGACCGGGAGATTCAAAGGGCAAAACTAACGGCAGATGCCCTAGCCGCCAAGGATCACATGCATGGATATCACAGATGATGACTGTGTTCAAATTTCCCTGCGGCAAAGGGTTGACACACGTCGAACCATTTGGTATTATAAGTCCTGTCAGTGCTTAAGGCACATGACAACGTGCCCCCATCGTCTAGCGGCCAAGGACACCGCCCTTTCACGGCGAAGGCACCGGTTCAAATCCGGTTGGGGGTACCAATGTGGGGATGTAGCTCAGTTGGGAGAGCGCTTGAATGGCATTCAAGAGGTCAGGGGTTCGATTCCCCTCATCTCCAC
>JAAZMF010000209.1 GCA_012798955.1 Bacillota bacterium
CGATGGCTGGGAATCAATGAGAATGATATCATACTCATCTCGCACCGGAGTAAGCACTGAGGCTAAGCGGCGCTCCCGGGCCATGCTTCCCACTAGCTCCATCTCGGCCAAAGCTAAATCTACATTGGCAGGCAGTAAAGCAGCACCAAAGGATGTGGGCATGATATAGGACTCTGCACTCATGGAGCGACGCAAAGCTGTGTAGATAGTGGCATCTAGAGCATCGGGCTCTTGCCCACAAGATAAGGTGAGGCCTCCTTGAGGATCAAGGTCGACAAGGAGCACTCGGCAGCCTAGCTCAACTAGAGCGGCACCCAAATTGACGGTAGTTGTAGTTTTGCCCACACCACCTTTTTGGTTGGCAATGGTATAGATTACTGCCACTTGATAAGCCCCGCCTTTCTGTCTGGTATCCGCTTTATGAAGCTCCAACGCATCCAGTGCGTGCTAGGTAGCTCCGTTACTAGATACAATTCGTCACTAGATTTCCCATCCCTTTTCATCGACCTCCCACTTAGTCTCACCCAATAGGTTTATCTAAGACTTTCCCGGGATTTTGAAGGGGATATCAGGCATGGGCAGGTGATTTTCATATTTTTGCGAATACAGATGCTAGGAGATGGATAGGTGTCAGGGGCACATATATGAAAGGGGGAGTTGCCGTGGCCACGCGGCGTTTTACTCTGGGATTTGATTACGGGACCAATTCAGTCAGGGCATTGGTGGTAGATATCGCCACTGGGGAGGAGGTTGGAACTAGTGTCCATAACTACAAAGCCGGTGTTGATGGAGTGATTATGGACCCCATTGACCCTAATGTGGCACGTCAAGATCCTAAGGATTATCTAGATGGGTTGGAGTTAGCTGGGCGAGGAGCTATCCAAGCAGCCAAGGCTAGTACGCAGGGGTTTAGCCCGGATAGTATTATTGGTATTGGTGTAGACACTACAGGTAGCACACCTATGCCTGTGGATGCCAAGGGCATGCCCCTGGGCTTAGACCCTACATTTGCCGATAACCCCAATGCTATGGCTTGGCTATGGAAAGACCATACATCCTATGAGGAAGCTCAGGCCATTACGGCTAAGGCCGCCAAGACAAGGCCTCATTTTCTAGCCAAGTGTGGCGGGGCATACTCTTCAGAATGGTTTTGGTCAAAGATCTGGCATTGCCTGAAGGTGGATCCCGAGGTATTTGATGCAGCTCACACTTGGGTGGAATTGGCTGATCTTATCCCTGGCGTGCTTACTAATACATTGGCACCCAGCAAGCTCAAGCGAAGTGTATGTGCTGCCGGCCATAAGGGAATGTTTAGTGCCGATTGGCTGGGCTACCCTGATGAAGAGTTCTTGATCTCGCTGGAGCCTCGTTTGGGTCGAATTCGGAAGTCTTTGCCTAATGTGGCATATACTGCAGGAGAAAGGGCGGGAGTGCTCTCAGAGGAATGGGCGGCTAGACTCGGCCTTAGGCCGGGTATAGCGGTGAGCATTGGAGCCTTTGACGCCCATATGGGAGCAGTGGGTGCTGGCGTTAAGGAAGGTACCCTTGTGAAAATCATTGGTACATCCACCTGTGATGTGGCTGTGGCGAGCAAGGCCAAGGGTTTGCCTGATGTCCCGGGGGTCTGTGGTATTGTCGATGGGTCTGTTTTGCCTGACTATTTTGGTCTGGAGGCAGGGCAATCTGCAGTAGGAGATATCTTTAACTGGTTTGTGAGAAATTGTGTCCCTGCCGATTACTGGTCGGAGGCAAGGCAAAGGGATATGGACATCCATGAGTTGCTTACGGAGAAAGCCAGTAGATTCCATCCAGGCGAAAGTGGCCTAGTAGCACTGGACTGGAACAATGGTAATCGCACTGTCTTGGTGGATGTACGGCTGAGTGGTCTTATGTTAGGCCAGACGTTGCAGACAAGGCCAGAGGAGATGTATAGGGCCTTGATCGAGGGCACAGCCTATGGGGCTAGGGTCATCATAGAGCGGCTGGAAGAATATGGTGTGCACATCGAAGAGGTCGTAAATTGCGGAGGGATAGCTGAGAAAAACGACATGCTAATGCAGATATATGCTGATGTGACCAATCGTACCATGAAGATCTCCCGCTCTGCCCAGACCCCGGCACTGGGTGCGGCTATGTTTGCGGCAGTAGCTGCAGGCACCCAAGAGGGTGGCTTCGCTACAGTTGAGGATGCCCAAGCTGCTATGGGTGGGCTTAAGGATAAGCAATTTGTCCCCATTCCGACCCACGTGGAAATCTATGAGCAGCTTTTTGCCATATACAAGGAGCTCCACGATGCCTTTGGCACCCAAGCATATACCGGTAACCTTTATCATATCATGAAGAACCTATTGGATTTGCGAGATGCTGTTAGGGATCGAAAAATATCATAGAAATATCATCAACGTGCTCTGCTGATCAATATTCTGTGGAGTTCGCCTTGTGGGAGCAGCTGGTTTACAGTTGCTCTTTTTTTGTGGATCCCCGCCGGGAAACATGGAATTGCAGGGAAACCCATCTGTAGTGGTTAGGTGGGTTTTTCAAAAGGTTTTCGATTTGTCTGGCGACGTATACAAGGGTTATTTGACGCGGTGTGGAACAAATTGCCTATCAGACCAGTTGCTAAAATAATGGTCCTCTGTGTCAGTGATTAGCACCTAGAAGGGGGCGCTTAGCTTATGCTGGAAGTGTTGGCATCCAAAAGAGATGGCTATCCCTTGATCAGTGGACATCGAGGGGGAGCCGCGTATGCTCCGGAAAACACCATGGCATCATTTGAAAATGGATGGGAGCGGGGCGCTGATTTACTTGAACTAGATGTACAATTAACCAAGGACGGCCATGTAGTGGTTTTCCATGACCATACCCTTGATCGTACCACAGATGGCTTGGGTCCCTTAGGGGAAAAGACCTTAGCAGAGGTTCAAACCCTTGATGCTGGTTCTTGGTTTGGTCCTGAGTTTGCCGGTGAAAAGGTTCCGACCTTCGAGGAAGTAGTGGACTGGGCTAAGGGTAAAATCAGGCTTAATGTAGAGCTTAAGTCAGGACCTTTTCCGTATTTTCAAGATGAACTCGCGGAGAAGGTGGTTGCAATTTTGCGGAAATACGATGTCCTCCATGAGACACTAATTATCTCCTTTGATCATCCATTGGTGCGCCAGTGCAAAATCTTGGCTCCAGAGCTGGCCTGTGCCATCAATTTTACGGCAAGGGTAGTGGATCCAATAGGGTTAGCTAGAGTCTCTAAGGCCGATATTCTCAATATGCATCGAGGCTGGATCTCCCCAGATCTAGTTGCACTAGCCCATGGGCATGGACTGGGGGTTCAGTGTTTTTGTGATGGAGTGGAGGAAGCTATTATGCTTACCAAGATGGGTGTAGATTTCATGGATAGTGATCACCATGATGTGGTGCGGGCAGCGGTGAGGGCGGTACCTCTAGAGGAGATTGCTGGGTAAGGCATTCATTGATGGGGGAATGGTATCTACCCCTTAATCGTGACCCAGATATGCAGTGCGGTGGGCCAGTACGATCTTTGATCTTACATGGCGAAACATGGCGGAATAGTTGGCATCGTTTTGGGAGGCAAAGCGTGGCTATGGCTATAGAGCAGATTAAGGCAGTTTTCATAGACTTAGGCGATGCTATTATGATTGAAGAGACGGAGATCAAAGATGATGAACAAACCACTTTGCGGGCGGAGATCTACCCAGGTATGGGCGATGCTTTGAGGCAGCTGAAAGAGTGGGAGTATCTTCTGGCATTAGTGGCTGACACGCGACCGGGCACTTACCGTAATGTGCTTAGACAGCATGCTATATATGAACTTTTTGATGTATTTGCCATCTCCGAAGAGCTTGGGACCAGCAAGCCGGATCCACGCATGTTCCGGTTTGCCCTAGATAAACTGCAACTAGAACCTGAAGTCGTGGCCATGTGTGGCAATAACTTGGCCCGTGATATAGCCGGTGCCAATGCTTTGGGCATGGTGTCGGTATGGACCCATTGGAACTACCGCTATCCCACCACCCCTAGAAGTGAGCTGGAGGTGCCAGATTACACGGTGCGATCAGCCGAGCAGCTACTGGATCTGTTCAAGAGGGATAGCTAAGAGCTGATCAGAAGAGGAGGGAAATTTATGGTTAAAGTAGGTGTAGTTGGTTACGGAGTGATTGGCCAGCGACTAGCTGATGGTGTCGCGATGCAAAAGGACATGGAGCTAGTGGGTGTTGCCGATGTCGGCCCCACTTTGGCGGTTATGGCTCTTAAGGAAAAGGGTATGCCCTATGATTTTTATCTAGCGGTTTCGGAAAATAGGGAGAAGCTGGAGCACCATGATATTCCGATTACCGGTTCCCTTGAAGACCTGGTGGCCAAGTCTGATATCATCCTGGATGCAACTAGCGCAGGAGTTGGCGCAAAAAATAAGGAACTGTATGCTAGGCACGGGAAACGGGCAGTTTTTCAAGGTGGAGAGAAGACTAGTGTAGCCGATGTGTTTTTCCATGGGTATGCCAACTATGGGGAAGGTCTTGGCAAGCAATTTCTAAAGCTTACCTCTTGTAACACAACAGGCTTAATTCGAGCGGTAGATTGTCTGGATCGGGCCATGGGCATTGACAACGTGATTATTACAATCGTGAGACGGGTGGCGGATCCCGGCGACTATCATAGGGGATTGACTAACGCGTTACAAGTTGAGCCTGTACCCAATCATCAAGCAGCGGACCTGATGCTGATTATGCCCCATATTAAGGCCACCGGTACACTTGTCCATACGCCAGTGACCCACGGCCATATTATAACGGTGGTTGCTAAGCCCAAGCGCCAGACCACCAAGGAAGAGATGCTAGAGCTATTTGATGCTCATCCTCGCATCAGAGTTGTACGCTTAGCCGATGGATTTTTGGGTAACGCATCTTTGTTCCGCTATGCTAGGGATTTAGGTAACCCCCGGGGTGATATGTATGACATTGCGGTTTGGGACGAGACAATCACAGTTTTTGAAGATCAGGTAATTTTCGTTATCAACATCCCCCAGGAGGCAGTTGTTATCCCCGAGTCCATTGATGCTATCCGGGCTAGCATGAAAATGCAGACGGATCGGTTGGAAGCAGTGGGCCAGACTAACCAGTACCTCGGACTGGGGAGGTAGCCGGAGTGGCAGATTTGCTGATTAACACCATTGATGATTTTGATTACCGAGGAAAGACAGTAATCCTGCGGGTGGATATCAACTCACCCCTTGATCCTGTTACGAAAAAGATAGTCAATGAGAATCGTTTGGACAAGAGCATCCCCACCATCAAGGAGCTCTTGGAGCTGGGCGCGAAGGTTGCCATCTTGGCCCATCAAGGGGACACTTTAGATTATCACAATTTGATCCCCCTTACGGAGCATGCTGAAAAGTTATCTCAAAAGCTAGGCCAACAGATAAGCTATATCGACGATGTGGCTGGCCCCGGGGCTCAGGCTGCCGTTAAGGCCCTGGGGCCCGGGGAAGCAGTCTTACTTGGTAATGTGCGATACTTGACTGAGGAAGTATCTACCTTTGAAAAATCAGTGAAGCTATCTGCGCCTGAGATGAC
>JAAZMF010000210.1 GCA_012798955.1 Bacillota bacterium
CTCCAAGCTAGGTTGGTCTGCTTGATCGAGCAAGGCCTTAATATACCGTTCAATATGATCAGCTAAGCTACTGATTGGCGTCACCCCCTCAACCTCGGGAACTTTGACCTTCTTTGACCATCTGTATCCATGATATCAGTTTTCCACTGGAAGATTCAACCCCTAAGGCCGCCGATGTAGGACCTAGTAGCCTCAAAATATAGGATTTCCCTACTTTCTCTGAAATACTGCACACATTCCCGGCTTAATCCTCGCCTTTTTGGTCAGGGAAGGTCAAATTCGTCCAAGGGAGGATGAGAATGCGGAGAATTCTTGCTCAATATATCTACATGATACATGTTGGCTGGCATAGATATTAGTGGGAGGTGTGAGCTTTGATCAACTGGATATGGTTTTTCTTATTGGGTGGTGGCATCACTTTAGCTGCCTTTGGCAACAAGGGGGCCGAGGTGACAGATGCCATCTTGGCAGCCACGGGGGATGGGGTAACACTGGTCATAGGATTATTGGGCTTGATAGCTTTCTGGTCGGGGTTAATGGAAATCGCCGAGCTATCCGGTCTTACCACCGCATTGGCCAGGATTCTGCGACCTATAACAAGTCGCCTTTTTCCCGATGTCCCCCCTGAACATGAAGCTATAGGTGCGATTATCTTGAGTATAAGCGCCAATATCCTGGGCATCGGCAATGCCGCCACACCCCTAGGCATTAGGGCCATGGAGAAGCTAGAAGAGCTTAACTCTAGCCCAGGTACGGCAACAGATGCCATGTGCACGTTTGTGGCCTTAACAACTTCATCACTGACCCTGATCCCCGTGACTGTAATCGGGCTCAGGCACGCAGCAGGATCCCAAAACCCTACTAGCATCATCCCGCCCACAATGATTGCCACCGCCTCATCCACTCTAGCCGCCATCATAACCGACATCGTATGGCGAAGGCTCCGCCGGGTATAGATGCTTATGCACCCACCTGCAACCCGCTCTAACTATGGGGGTGAGATGATGTTAGTGCAGACTATGGAGATAATTGGACGCTGGGCCATCCCCAGTATAGTATTATTTATCCCTCTTTGGGGGTTAATCCAAGGCGTCAGAGTCTATGAAGCTTTCGTGGAAGGAGCAAAAAAGGGGTTGCTTTCGACCTTGCGGATCACACCCTACCTAATTGCTATGCTGGTATCTATTAGAGTGTTCCGTGTGGCCGGTGGTATGGATTTACTGGCAAAAATCATAGCGCCTGTAACTAGTCCCATGGGTGTGCCTAAGGAAGTGATACCTATGTTCCTAATCCGACCTCTCTCCGGTTCTGGCGCGCTTAGCATGTTGGGGGACTTGCTAAAAACCTATGGCCCGGATTCTTTAGTTGGAGTGATCGCATCCACCATCCAAGGTAGCACTGAGACTACCTTCTACGTGATCACCGTATACTTTGGCGCCATCAATATTCATCGAGTGCGCCATTCCCTATCCATCGGACTCGGGGCAGATATCATTGGATTCTTGTTGGCAGTCTATTCCTGTTTGTGGTTTTTCGGACATTAAAAGCATTGTCGATAAGGAGCCGAGTGAGATAGTCTCGTCAAGGCATTAGCTAGCAATACGCCTCCAATGATCAAATCTCTCTACCGCCGCGGCTAGCGACAACTCCTGCCTAATCACCTGATCTACTAGATGGGCCATGGGCTCTTCAATCATTTGACAATACTGCTCTAGGGTAATGGGAATGTCGAGCTCTTGGAGAACGGCAAAACCTGACACAAAAGCAGAAAGCTCTATCTCCAGCGGCGCGGCAAACCAAGGCACATCCCGAATAGCGTCCAGATACCAGGGTCTTGCATCAAAGTCTAGCACATGGCCTAACTCATGGGCTAGCATTACGACTAGATAAGACAGTGAGCCAGCCTCAAGATCAGGAAGCCATATACAAAGGGCCCTGTGTTCTGGGTGATATAGCCATTGCTCCTCAACTTGACTATTAAGAAATAATACATTCAGAGATGCCGCCTTTTCCAGTAACCGTTCTACATACAAATTACGGGGAAATAGGGCTCGACAATCCTGATCTTTCTTTTTGGCAACTTCTAGATGCTCCTTGGAATATCCGTGACAAACATGATTTGGTTGCATGGGCTACCTCCTAGCACCGGGTCTGTTTCCCGGCTATCTAGTAGCAATTCAGCCCACAGCCCTTGCTTCCTTCCGGCAATTAAAGGCAGTATACAAGTCCATATGGATGAATTTTACATAGCATGCATATTTCACCAGGATATGGCACATACTTTACCTAGATTTATTTGAGGGAGGTTATCGTCTGTGGTAAATCGCTTAAGGGTAGAAAAACCGACCGAACAGGCAAATAGGGTCAAGATGCTGCAGGAGGCTATAGAAGCCATCGCTGAGCACCCGACCCTAGATCAAAACGCAAAACACCGGGGCATTACATCCCTCCAACTTGCCCTCGAGAGACTAACCAGTCGAACCTCCAAGCAAGCTGTGCGATGATCTCTCTACGTCTAGTCCCTAGAAACCAAGCTGCTCCCTCAAATACACCCGGGCTTTTCGAGCATATTCTAGGGGTGGAGCCAGTGCTGGATCCTGTTCCGCCTCCACAATAATCCAACCCCTATAATCTACGGCAGCTAAGGCATTGATGATGGGGGCAAAATCGATCATGCCATCGCCGGGCACTGTGAATGCCCCCAACTTAACTGATTGCAGGAAACTCAAATCCTCGTCAAAGGATTTTTGCACAACGGCCTTTCTTAGATCCTTGAAATGCACATGCTTGATGCGGGGCCCAAAAGCCTCTACCATCTTCACCGGGTCACCACCGGCAAAGACGATATGGCCGGTATCAAGCAGCAAGTACACCAAATCAGGATCAGTGAGTTCCATCAACTGCTCGACTTCCTCATAAGTCTGGACACCGGTACCCATGTGGTGGTGAAACGCTATTTTCATGTCTTTTTCCCCGGCCAAGCGACCTAACTCCTCCAGACCCAACACCAACTTACGCCATTCATCTTCGGTAAAGACAGGCTTGTGCTTGTGTAATGCCACATCCATCTGACCCTGGATTGATCTGCCCTGTTCTGAAACAACGATCACCTTTGCCCCCATGGCATGCAAGAAATCCCGATGCTTGATGAAGGCATCGAAGGTTTCCTGTGGATCCTTGGTAGCAAAAAAGCTACTGAACCAAGCACTTGCTATGGAAAGGCCTCTAGGTTCTAAAGCCCTAGCTAAAACCTCTGGATCCCTGGGGTATTTGTTGCCTACCTCACTGCCTTCAAAGCCCGCCCTTGCCATTTCATCAATACACTGCTCAAAGGAGATCTCCCCACCTAGCTCTGGCATGTCATCATTTGTCCATGCAATGGGAGCAATACCCAGCCGTACCTCACCCTTCTTTAGCACCCCATACACCCCCTCAAGATATTCCCACGGCTTGATTCATGAGTTTCCTTTAACCACTGACGGCTTTTGCACTAGTGGCTCAAACTACCATTTCCAGGCTCTGCCGGCTGCCTCCTCGTGCTGGGCTCGGGCCGCTAGCACTTCTGTATTCTCGGAGACCTCCGCAGCACCTACTCGCCAATAAGACTCATAGCCACCGGAATGGGTTCCCGGAATCACCTTAATATCCACTAAAGTGGGTCCAGGCTCCTGTCTCGCTTTTTGAAGTACCTCCCGCAAATCTGCAAGCTCTGTAACAGTGTAGGCCTTAGCGCCCATACTTCTAGCGATACCGGCAAAATCTACTCTTACATAATCACCATCTAGTTTGCCGCTTTCTGAACGATAACGCAACTCGTTACCAAACCCCATCGGGCTTCCATGCTCCTTTTGCAGGGATTGAATGCACTGAAAACCACCGTTATCAAACATGATCACGGTGATCTTGAGGTTTTCCTGCACTGCTGTCAAAAGCTCAGAGTGAAGCATAAGGAAACTCCCGTCACTCACTAGCGCGTAGGCATCCATATGCGGCTCCGCCATCTTAGCCCCAAGGGCCCCGGCAATCTCGTAACCCATACAGGAAAAACCGTATTCCATATGGTAGGTCTTTACGCCTCTAGACCGCCACAGTCGCTGCAAATCCCCGGGGAGACCACCGGAGGCGGCGACAATAATGTCATTTTCCGTCAGAATATCGTTAACCACCCCAAGTGCTGTCGTCTGCACGATCCCCTCTTCCGCCTCCAATGAATACAGGCGATCGACTTCCCGATTCCACTTCTCCTTTAACCCTGCTAGGTAATCAGAAGTATAGTCACTCCTATACGATAGGGTCTTTAAAGACCGAGTTAAGGAAGCCAAAGCAAGCTTAGCATCCCCCTGCAGAAAGGTGGAGGACATCTTTAGTCCATCAAGGGCGCCCACATTAATGTTCAAGATATCCACCTGGGGATTTTGGAAAGCTGTCTTCGATGCAGTGGAGAAATCTGTGAGCCGAGTGCCCACTGCAATAATCAGATCTGCATCCCTTGCCAGTCGGTTAGCTGCTATGGTACCGGTTGTGCCCACTCCCCCCATGTTTAAGGGGTGATCCCAGGTGACGATACTCTTGCCTGCTTGGGTCACAGAGATGGGAATATTGAAGGCCTCAGCAAACTCCCTTAACTCCTCACCAGCTAGGGAATAATGGACACCTCCACCAGCGATAATCAATGGGCGCTTCTTATCTTGCATAAGCCCCACTGCCCGCTGCAAACTGCTTTCTGCAACAGGTCGCCGATCTATGTGAAAGACTCGCTTAGCAAAGAACTCCACCGGATAGTCATAGGCCTCCCCCTGCACATCTTGGGGCAAGGCTAGAGTAACCGCTCCGGTATCTACCGGGTCTGTTAACACTCGCATGGCATTTAGAGCAGCACTCATCAGCTGCTCTGGTCTTTGGATCCTATCCCAGTACTTGCTGACAGCCTGGAACGAGTCATTCACTGTCAGACCATAGTTATGGGGCATCTCCAATTGCTGAAGGACAGGATCTGGCTGCCGATCAGCAAAAGTATCACCGGGAAGCAGAAGTACTGGCAATCGATTGACTGTAGCGGTTGCTGCTCCGGTTACCATATTGAGAGCCCCAGGCCCGATGGAGCTTGTGCATGCCATGATACCCAGGCGATTCTTCTGCTTGGCAAATGCGGTGGCAGCATGAACAGCCCCCTGTTCGTTGTGGGCTTGGTAGTATTTAAGAGAGAGCTCCCCCATATTCTCCAGAGCCTCTCCAACCCCAAGTAGGTTTCCATGGCCAAAAATGCCGTAAATTCCGTGGACGAATTTATGCTCAACACCATCGAGTTCCACGTATTGCGCGTCCAAAAACTTAAGTAGCGCTTGGGCCATAGTGAGCCTTACCACCCTACTCATCATCATGCCTCCTATCGGGGAAAATCGATGCTCCCTCTTCCATAACCCATGTATGTTCTGGGACAAAGGTCGGGATACCGTAAGGGTTGCCTTCTAGATGCCTAATCACCCAGATATAGTACATGGCGTAACCCGGTGCAGTCACCTGGGGATGTATACTGTCAGCGAGAATCTTCACCGAGTCATGATCAGTTACAATAAAAGCTTCATCTCCTACGATGCTGACGCCGAATCCGTTATTGGGCAAAAAACGATAGTGATAGATTTCCGGCTGAGGATGGTGATGGGGCGAATAGCTCGACCATTTGCCTGGGAAATTCACGACCTCACCCACCACCAAATTGGCCTTTGGTGCATTGCTTTTGTCAAACACTGTGCGCACAATTCTAGTGGAAGTCTCCTGCATTGTGCCCTTGCCCCGCTCCTCACTCCTGGTCTCAGTGGCGCTATAGAATTGCGGTGGGAAGTTTACATCGCCACTGGTCCGTGTGATATTTAGCTCAACATCACTGTGGGCCGTGAGCTTAAGCGGAGTATTGGGCGGTAGATGTAGGCAACTCGCGTTTTCATGAAACAGCGACTTACGCTCTGCCCGGGCCACTTCACCACCAAACTCAAAGGTTATATCACCGGTCATGAGCAAGAATGCACTTTCCTTAGGACTTTGCTCTTCATAGACTTCACCAGCCCTGAGTCGCAAGAATCCAAAATCCATCATGGTGTTAGCCTGTGCTTCATCTTCCGTCGTAACTGTCGTATAGCCCCATCTAAAGGGACCATTAGCTTTTAGATGATACAAGCCCCTGCCTCCTATTGCTTTTTTTGCACAACCTTTTCCCCGCCGGCCCGAATAGCATCTGCTGTCAATCAGAACCGCTCTTGTAGATATTCCACACTGCCGACTTCCCCGAAATTTTGGGCAATGTTGAGGCCCCATGGGGAAACACTGCGTAAACTGCATCCTGTCCAACAAGCTCAAACCCCGCATCCACGGCTAGCTGGAGATCGTGGTAAACACTAATCCCGGCTAGATCCTCATGGGCCAATTGCTCCCCAGTCACTAGCAGTATCTTGATATTAGTTGCGATCTTACTAATAGCCGCAGCCTTATGGCCACCTAAGACAAAATCTTGCCGAATGTCCTCAAGCAACTGGATCGGCGTTTTCCCCGATGTCATCCACTGCTGGAAAACGTTGTTACCATACCCTTCAGGGCACTGGGCCAGCAAGACGATAAGACCACCTTGGCGCACTACTCCCGAGCAGTTGTCTAGAGCCTTTTGGGCTTGGTACAAATTCAGGTCTTTAGGATTGCCTCCGGCACTGACTATGGCAATATCCAAAGGCTGGGGAATATCAACTATACCGGTTTCCTGCAAGCGCTGGCAAAGGATGCGGTGGGCAACTAACGGGTCCCCAGCCACAGCATCTATCACTTTATGGTATTCATCTACAACCACATTCAAGATAAAATCGGCCCCTACCAACGCCGCGGCTTCCTCAAGATCCTCCCTGACGGGATTACCCTCTAGGCGCGCGGCCACTGCGGCATCATCCACCATATGACCATGGTTGCGGTTTACAGTTACCGGTGCCGCCACTCCCGGCACTAAGGCTTTAGCACCACCAGAAAAACCGGCAAAATAGTGAAACTCCACATTGCCCACACAAACACGAAAGTCAGCCTCCACTACCAACCGAAAGACCTCAACAGGTGTGCCCCGGCTAGTACGACCAACCTCCACCACATCATCCACATCATGGTTGATTACCTTCACCCGTCGAAAAACGTCTTCACCCACCGAGTCCCTAAGCTCCGCATCTGTCATAGGTCGATGCAGACCTAGAGCTATCACAATGGTGATATTCTCATCGGGGACTCCACCGGCATTTAGCCGTTCAATGAGTGGTGGTAGCAAAACCGAATTGGGGCAAGGTCTGGTGTTATCACTAGTTACGATGGCCACACCCATCCCTGGCTCCACTATCTGCTCCAAGGTGGCAGATTCCACGGGCCAGTCTAGGGCTTTCTCGATAATCTCCCCTTCCGATGTAACTATTTCTGGCCGCTTGGGCAAAAATGTTCCCACCCAGCCAGTCTTCGGTAGATCCAGATCCCACGTACCATGCCCATAGGGCAAAGTGATTTGCAGCACTTTTACACCTTCCTATAGGCCCTTTTTAAGGCCTGCATCAATGGTAGTTCAGTCCCGGATAGAAAGCGCACTAAAGCGCCCCCCGCAGTGCAAATATAGTCAAAGCGTGCCTTGGCATCATCCACCAAGGAAGCGGCAGCATTCACAGTATCACCCCCGCCAATTACGCTATATCCTGGGGAATTGGCAATGGCATTCCACACTGCCTCGGTACCGTGGGCAAACAAAGGTTGCTCATAGGCCCCCATAGGGCCATTCACAAAAATGGTCCCCGCAGTTTCTATAACCGATTGATAGCTTTTGATGGTCTCTTTACCTATATCGATAAACAAAGCATCTTCCACAGGTAAGTCCTCTATGATGCATTCCATACGATAGCCATCACGTTCATAGGCAAAATCCACAGGGTTGACAAAACGGTCCCCGTATTTTTCCAGAAAATCCCGGGCAGGTGAGATGAATTCAAGTAGACCCCGTTCCCGCAAAAACTGCTCCTGGGCTTGGCCAAAGGATACCCCCTTTGCCATTTGCATGATGATACCGGTAACACCCCCGGTCAAAATTCGATCAGCGCTTCCATTTTCTAAGACCTGTCGCATCATACCGAAAGCATCGGAGATCTTTAGGCCGCCCAGAACAAAGACTCCTGGTCTAGCAGGGTCTTCCATAACACTGTGGAGCGCATTTGCCTCAGCAACTAGTTGTCGACCCCCAGCTGTGGGCAGAAGCTCGGCAAAGCCCACCATGGAGGGCGAATTGCGATGGGCCGCGGCAAAGGCGTCATTTACATAGTAATCAGCTAAAGGCGCTAACTGACGGATAACATAGCAGTTTGTCATCTCAGGCGCAGATAGCTTCACTGATTTTTCAAAGGTAGATACTTCCTCAGTCAAGTATCGCACATTACCAAGTAAGACTGCTTCCCCGGGCCCCAGAGCCTTAACGGCAGCTTGAGCCCCGGGGCCAGCCACATCGTCGATATAGCTTATCTGTTGGCCTAGCTTTTGAGATAACTTTTCAGCATGTTCCGTAAGGGGGATTAAATTGTGATAATCTAAAGTGTCACCTTGATGGGCCAAGATGGCAACCTTCGCGCCCAGCTCCAAGAGCTCCTTGATGGTGGGGATGCTCTTGTCCAAACGATTCTCATTGACTATCTTCTTCGTAACAGGATCAAGGGGTGAATTGATATCCACCCGCAGGATTACTGTCTTTCCTCGGTAATCAAAATCATCAATGGTGTTAATCAGCAAATCTGCCACTCCGGCTACCTCC
>JAAZMF010000211.1 GCA_012798955.1 Bacillota bacterium
GCTTGGTATTGCTCTATTCAGCTAGCACTATATATCACTCTTTGCGTGTATCGGAGCGATGGACTCGTATCTTGAGGAAGATTGATCACAGTATGATCTATGTGCTCATCGCAGGCTCATATACCCCATTGTGTCTAATTGCGTTGCAGGGTGCTTGGAGGTGGGGCCTTATCGCGGGCATTTGGGTCCTAACAACCCTAGGGATAGTCTTGAAGGTACTGTGGTTGGATGCTCCCCGTTGGCTATCAACTCTTCTGTATCTCATAATGGGATGGCTAGCTGTTGTCGCGTTTGGGCCTTTAGCGCGTTCCATCACTTGGACTGGAGTCATATGGCTACTGGTTGGAGGCATCCTATATAGTGTAGGAGCGGTGATATATGGGACCAAGTGGCCCAAGATATCTTCGAAAGTGTTTGGATTCCATGAGATCTTCCACCTGTTTGTCCTAGGAGGCAGCGCGGTGCATTTTTGGGTCATGGCGAGGTTTGTGCTGCCGTTAATGTAGGAGCGTTAGGCGGGTGTTAGGCAGGTAAGAAGGGCAGCGCTCAGTTGGTTGAACAGACTGGCGCCGCCCCGTTATGTTTGAGTATCAAGGGCTAACCCGCCCTTGCTTGACCCCTCCTACATCCCCAGATACGCCTTCCTTACCATTTCACTATCGATGAGTTCACTGCCGAGGCCTTCTGTTACGATACGGCCATTCTGAATCACATAGCCCCGATCACATAGTTCCAGCGCTTCCAGCACTCTCTGTTCGATAAGTAGCATAGTAACGCCAGTGCGACTAATGGTGTGAATGGCTTCGAAAAGCTCCTCTACTAGCTTCGGCATTAAGCCTAGGGAAGGCTCATCTAGGATAAGCAATTTGGGGCTAGCCATTAGGCCCCTACCGATGGCCAGCATCTGCTGTTGACCACCACTTAGGCTGCCAGCCTTTTGGTTACTGCGTTCCCTAAGCAAAGGAAACATCTCCCTGACGTATTCCATGCGCTCTCTCGTCTTGGCCTCAGAATCTGTAGTATAGGCACCTAGCATGAGGTTTTCTGTTACGGTGAGCTTACCAAAGACGTGGCGTCCCTCGGGGACATGGATAAGTCCTAAGGCTACGATCTCGTGGGTTGGCAAGCCCTCGATGGCTCTGCCATCAAACATGATGGAGCCCCCAGTGGGTTCGACTAGTCCAGTAAGAGTCCGGGCAATGGTGGATTTTCCAGCTCCATTGGAGCCGACTATAGTAACGATCTCACCTTTCTTGATCTGTAAAGACACACCATGTAAAGCTGGAACTCCGCCATAGCCTGCACTAATATTTGACATGTTCAGCATATTTATCACCTAGGTACGCCGATATCACCCTTGGATTCTTAACTATATCTACAGGTGGTCCCTCGGCGATCTTTATTCCAGAATCGAGTACGATAACGTTATCTGCAATGGGCATAACGGCTTCCATGACATGCTCCACCACGATGAGGGCCAAGCCTTCGTTTCGGAGCTGGCGGATCAACTTTGTGGATTCACCGATCTCAGTGGGAGTAAGACCGGCCATGGATTCATCAAGCATCAGGACTTCTGGCTTGGTTGCAAGGGACATGGCAACCTCAAGGCGCTTTTTCTCAGGCAATGTGAGGTTAATCGCCAGATCATTGGCCCTTCTGGCCATACCCACACGCTCCAAGACCTCCATGGCCACTCCTTTAGCTGTGGCGGTGTTTGCATCACGGAGATATGCCCCCACTAGCACATTTTCAAGGACAGTCATCCCTTGCAGTACTTGCACCACCTGGAAGGTCCTGGAGATACCCAGGCGACAGATTTGGTTGGGAGTCCAGTTAGTGATATTTACTCCATTGAACTCCACCTGGCCACCATCGA
>JAAZMF010000212.1 GCA_012798955.1 Bacillota bacterium
AATCTTGTGCACATAGAAATGGTTTGATCCGCGTAAACTTGAGGTGAAACAGAATGGATCTCTTGCGCATTGGGGAAAAGCTAATTAGTCCCGGGCGAATAGAAAGGACTGTGGAAAAGATACTGCAGTTGAGGTCCCGGGGGCAATCGCAGCAGGAAGTTGCTGAACAGCTGGGGATTGATCGTACCTTCATATCGCGCCTAGAGAGTCTCGGTGAAGTACGTAAGGGGGGGAAACTCGCCCTGATTGGATTTCCTATTGGCAATAAGGAGGAAATCGAAACTGTCGCCCGTCAGGAAGGGGTTGATTATACCCTGGTAATGACAGATAGTGAGCGTTGGGAGTTTGCCGAGGAACGCAGTGGAGCGGCATTGGCCAACGAGCTAATGGTAATTTTTTCCAAATTGAGGAGTTTTGACACCGTTATTTTTTTAGGTTCCGACATGAGGATTAAATTGGTGGAAGCCATGCTTGAACCTGAAGCTGTTTTGGGGATTGAGTTGGGCAAATCTCCCATGCAGGAAGACAAGTACGTGAATCCCAAGGAATTGCAGGTCCTAATTCGTTCTTTGAGGGGCAAGCACAGTTAAGCCCTGCCAGAGATATTAACCAATAGGCCTGTGATGATGGCTATTGATGGATGGAGGCGTTCTTGTGAAGCACGTAGTGAGCATAAGTATAGGATCTTCTAAACGAGACCATAGAGCAGAAGTCGAGATCATGGGGGAGAAATTCCTCATCGAACGCATTGGTACCGATGGGGACATGGATCGGGCCGTAGCGATGATTCGAGATCTAGACGGTAAGGTCGATGCTTTCGGTTTAGGTGGCATAGATATGTATATTTTTGCTGGCAACAGGAGGTACACAATTCGTGACTCCAAACGCTTTTCGGCTGCCGCTCGCCAGACGCCTTTAGTAGATGGGTCAGGCCTGAAGAATAGCCTAGAGCGAAGAGTGGTATTCTTTCTGCAAGAAGATTTGGGAATAAACCTCAAGCAATGCCACTTGCTTCTAGTATCTGCAACCGATCGCTTTGGCATGGCAGAAGCTTTTGCGGCGGCAGGTTGTGACATGATTGTTGGGGACCTTATGTTTGGGCTGGGTGTCCCAATTCCTTTGCGCAGCTTAGGTGCATTAAGTGTTGTCGCTAGAATAGCGGCTCCGGTAGCGGTACGCCTTCCCTTCCATCTACTGTATCCCACTGGAACCAAACAAGAGCAGCCGAAGACCAAATACGCTAAGTATTATCAGTGGGCTGACATTATCGCCGGGGACTATCTATTCATCAGTAGTCATATGCCAGACAATCTGGAGGGAAAGATAATCGTCACCAACACAGTTACAGAAGATGATGTTATGAAGTTGAGACAGAAGGGTGTGCGAACCTTAATCACCTCAACTCCAAATCTTTGTGGAAGATCCTTTGGGACTAATGTTCTCGAGGCGGTGTTGGTAGCCCTAATTGGCAAGCGACCGGAGGAGATAAGACCAGAAGACTATCTTAAGATGCTAGAAGCTGTTGAGTTTACCCCTAGGGTAGAACACTTGCAGCCTTGGCTTTCTGCCTAGATAAGTCCTTGGAGTAAGATGGAGTATTGCTCAGATAGGTAGTAGTAATAGAGGTGACAGGTTGTGGAACGATTTGGTTTCATTTTACATCCTTTGGAAATACAGGATATCACTCGCAAATTCCCTTGGGCGGAGAGACTACCCAACCACTGGCTGGAGACCATGTTTCGCCATAGCCCGCCGATTAGAGTATCACACATTACCGGTCTTCGTTCGCCTCAAGGCACTGAGGCGGAGGGGTGGTTTGTCGGGTGCCTTTTAACTTCAAGACAAATGGTGGAACTACCTTTGCCCTTAGTATTAGATAAGATTATCAAGGCTGCAAGAAAGGCAAAAGAGCTTGGTGCCAATATCGTAGGCCTGGGAGCCTTCACCGCTGTAGTGGGAGATGCTGGCCTCACGGTAGCGAAAAATGTAGATATTGCAGTGACTACCGGCAATAGCTACACCGTTGCCACTGCCTTACAGGGTATCCGCTATGCGGCAGATATGATGGAAATTTCATTGCAAAATGCTTCAGTGGCTGTGCTGGGAGCCACAGGGTCTATAGGATCCGCCTGTGCACGTATATTGGCCCGGGATGTGGACAATTTGGTTTTAGCTGCCCGTTCCATGGACAAGCTGGAAAAGCTGGCAGCAAAGATTAGAATAGAGACTAGAGCGAATCCTTCCGTTACCACAGACCTAGCGGAAGCATGCCGGCAAGCAGACATTGTCGTGGCAGTTACAAGTGCTACTAATGCCATAGTGGAGCCGGAGTGGCTAAAGCCAGGTGCTATAGTCTGTGATGTGGCCAGACCCAGGAATGTATCTCGCCGAGTAGCTGAGGCACGAAAAGACGTGCTCATCTTTGAAGGTGGAGTTGTGCAAGTTCCTGGAAAAGTAGACTTTGGTCTAGACTTTGGTTTTCCCGCCAAGACGTCATATGCATGCATGGCCGAGACTATGATTCTAGCTCTTGAGGGCCGGTACGAGAACTTTACCTTGGGGCGGGATTTATCGGTGGAGCAGGTCGACGAAATTGCTAGGTTAGCGGCGAAAAATGGCTTTACCGTAGCGGGGTTACGGAGTTTTGAAAGGGCTATTAGCAAGGAATCCATCGCGGCGGTCAAGGAAAATGCAAGAAAGACCCGGCGAGCTATAGCTTCCAGTTAGTCTATCAAGCTGAATAAAAGAGAATAGCCCGGGTTTTCCGAAGCTTTCAGCTGCTTGACATCTGTAGAACCACTGGGCTATAATAAAAGCCACGATGGGGCACCAGCAAGGTGGCCCTGCTCTGGTATGCCAGTACCCGGCACTTTAGAAGGCCGGGTACTGTGGTGCGTTGTTGGCTTAGAACGAGGGAACCACCCGGATGGGAGCCGGGGATTGTTGACCAGTATAAAAGAGATGGGTAGCACAAATATTAAGCTGTGACTTTGCTACCCGGTGTTCTAAGTTAGCATGGACAAGGGAGAGAGCTGTATGTCAGAAAAAGAAGTTCTCTTAACCAAAGAAGGTTTGAGTAAGCTTGAAAACGAGCTAGAGCACCTAAAGACGGTTAAGCGGCGGGAAGTGGCTGAGAGGATTAAGCAAGCCTTGGCTTTTGGTGATATCACTGAGAATGCTGAGTATGACGATGCCAAGAATGAGCAGGCTTTTGTTGAAGGTCGCATAGCCATGCTGGAGAAGATGTTGCGTAATGCTCGGATGATTAGTGAGGAAGATATTCAATCTGAGGTCGTTGGTCTTGGTTCTCGGGTGAAGCTTAAGGATCTCGAGTATCAGGATGAATTTGAGTATATGATCGTCAGCTCAGCTGAGGCCGATCCTGGGGATGCTAAGATTTCGGATGAATCGCCGGTAGGCGAGGCACTCCTGGGAAAGAAGCCAGGAGATACTGTGGAAGTTGAGGTGCCGGTGGGCACTGTTAGATACCAAGTTATTGCGATTAATGGCAGGCACTGACTGAGAATCGATTCTAAGTTAGGAGATCCTACCCTCGGTAATCTTTGGGTAGGTACGCCCTAAGGAGGGGTAGAGTGCTCAATGAAGAGGGAACCCCGGTGACCGTTGGAGACGGAGAGGCCACAGGGGGCATGGACGAACTCAATGACCAAATGCTGATCCGCAGGCAGAAGCTTGAGGAATGGCGCCGTGAAGGTATTGACCCATATGGGCATAGGTATCAGACAACTCATACCGCTCAGGATATCCTGAATGCCTTCGATGAGCTAGAGGGTGAAATGGTCTCCATAGCCGGTAGAATTGTGGCTAAGAGGGGTCACGGGAAAGCTAGCTTCGCGGATCTTTTGGATGCTTCTGGTACAATACAATTGTTTATCAGAATTAACACCGCAGGCGAGGTATTGTATGAGCAGTACCAGAGGTTGGACCTGGGGGATATTATCGGGGTGGTGGGCTCAGTATTCCGAACACGGCAGGGTGAGATCAGTGTCGAGATTCATGAGCTTACCTTACTTAGCAAAGCCCTCAGACCTTTGCCTGAGAAATGGCATGGCCTGAAAGACGTTGATTTGCGCTACCGCATGCGCTATCTTGATCTCATTGCTAATCCACAGGTGAGGGACGTATTTGTTGCCAGGAGTAGGATTATTCAAGGGATTCGAGATTTTCTCCTGGAGCGGGGCTATCTAGAGGTTGAAACCCCCATGCTTGATGTCATAGCAGGGGGGGCTAATGCCAGACCATTTATAACCCATCATAATGCCTTGGACATGGATCTGTATTTGCGCATTGCGCCTGAGCTATACCTTAAGCGACTCTTAGTGGGTGGCTTAGAGAAAGTCTTCGAAATAGGCAAGAACTTCCGTAATGAGGGGATTTCGACTAAGCACAATCCGGAATATACTTCAGTAGAAGTATATGAAGCATACGGTGATGCCAATACCATGATGGCATTGACCGAAGAGTTATTTGCCTATTTGGCCGAGTTGGTTAAGGGAACTACCCAAGTTGAATTCCAAGGGAATGTCATAGATCTTGCACCACCATGGCCACGTTTGACTATGTTGGATGCTATCAAGCAATATGCCGGTGTGGATCTAAAAGGGCTAGATGATGATGCGGCGGTAAGGGCTGCTAAAGAACGAGGCCTTGAGATGCCAGCCGGAGCCGGTAAAGCCCAAGCCATAAATGAGTTTTTTGACAACTTCGTGGAGCCGAATCTGACTGGCCCAGTGTTTATCACGGAGCATCCGGTGGAGATTTCGCCCCTTGCCAAACGAAAGGCCGATGACCCGACTGTAACCGAACGGTTTGAACCATTCATTGTCGGCTGGGAGATGGCAAATGGGTTTACTGAACTAAATGACCCCATCGATCAAAAAGGGCGCTTTATGGAACAAGTAGAGCAACGAAAAGCTGGAGACGATGAGGCTCATATGATGGATGAGGATTATATTATAGCATTAGAGCACGGAATGCCTCCGGCCGGCGGGTTAGGAGTGGGTATTGATCGGTTAGTTATGTTGTTAACCGATTCACCATCCATTCGTGATGTGCTACTGTTTCCCCACATGCGGCCACGGAGCGAATGACTATTTGCCCCGTTTGCAGAAGTTGGAAAATTGGCTGAAAGCCGCCTGCGGGCGGCTGGTTTGCCCAACTAACAAAGTGTAAAGCTTTGGCAGGCAGCAGGAAGCTGGTGCATGAATACAAAGGAAAATCTCGCAATCAGAGAGAAGGGCGGGAGGTTCCGTGAAGTGCGATGGCATTCACACCGCCCTGGAGTTTAGTGTGCTGGATTCCTTGCGGAGTATCGAGACTTTTTAGGGGCTTGACAGAGACTAAGAGGGCATGGTATTATCATAGAGCCCCAAGGGGGGCAACAAATCCTTAACATAAAGCTAAGTAGAGCGGTGCTAGCTAGGAGTTCAGAGGCAGCACATCAAGACTACTTAGAACCGCAAGTGGAAACGGTAATTGGAGTTTCAAAAATGGTTTCGAAAATGGTATTGACATGTTAGGGATGGGCTGATATAATCAACACTTGCCGGGCGGATGAGACCGGTAGGAACAGGAAAGACTTGAACCTTGAAAACTAAACAGCAAGTTGGAAAGCTTGTGCAGCCAAGTTTGATTTTAGCCAGAATCTAACCCTTTGGTTAGAATAAATCTTTAACGGAGAGTTTGATCCTGGCTCAGGACGAACGCTGGCGGCGTGCCTAATACATGCAAGTCGAGCGAAGCATAGGGCTCAATTCTTCGGATGCGAGGCCTATGACTTAGCGGCGAACGGGTGAGTAACGCGTGGGTAACCTGCCCTCTAGACTGGGATAACAGTTCGAAAGGGCTGCTAATACCGGATGATATTACCGAACCGCCTGGTTTGGTAATGAAAGTGTATA
>JAAZMF010000213.1 GCA_012798955.1 Bacillota bacterium
GGAGTGAGGGGCTATGCCGGTGAGATAGGTCACATGACATTGCTAGGCCAGGATGGTCCTTTATGTGGCTGTGGGCGTCGTGGTTGTGTAGAGGCCATTTGTGGTGTAAGGGCCGTGTTGCGAAAGGCCAAGGACTCGATCCCAGGTGATGTCTTATCTCAATATGGACTTGTGCCAGAGCGTTTGACGATATCCCAGTTGGCCACATCGCCACTTGGGGACCATGCTGAAGTCCAGAACCTAATCGATGAGACAGGTTGGTCTATCGGTGTTTTGGCAGCGAATTTGGTCAATCTGCTTAACCCGGAAGTGATTATTTTCGGTGGCGAACTAGTTGCTTTGGGAGAGCCCTTACTACAGGTAGTGAGGGATGAGGTGAAAAACCGCACTCTAGAGGAGCTAGGAGGAAGCGTGGAGATTAAGATATCTAATATGCGGGGGACTGCGCCGCTGATCGGAGCTTACGCGCTAGCCCTTGAGCGCATATTCACTTTAGATGAATGGGATGGGCATGGGACATATGTAGTTTCGAGACCTGCCACGGTGCGAAAAAGCGTGGTTTGATCAAATAGTGACTGGCATCTAGCGGCGAGCGTCATGAATATTGTTAGAATAGTCGCCCTTGCAAGGTGCCCCCCCTGGCAATAGTGCTTGAACCAAGGATACCTCCTTTCGTTGGGGTATCCTTGGCGTTTTCTTCTTTTCAAAAAACCCACAAATCTGGCCTGCTATTTGACTAGAAATATTTCACAGAGACCTTGAAGGAAAACCATATTTCACAGCGAAGCTAGTTAATAGTAACAAAAGATAAACCCTTGAGGGGATGCTGTAATATGGAACACCCGTCGAGAATCGCAGAGGCCATTGATAAGCACTATGCCGAGCTTACTCCAGTGCAAAAAAGTATTGCCCAATACCTGCAGACTAGCATAGCTGATGCTGCCTTTATGAACATTCAAGAAATGGCCAATGCCTGTAACGTTAGTGAGGCTAGTAT
Organism: Bacillota bacterium; assembly: GCA_012798955.1. Classification (GTDB taxonomy): domain Bacteria; phylum Bacillota; class Limnochordia; order DTU087; family DTU087; genus JAAZMF01. The sequence goes on from JAAZMF010000213.1 coordinate 998, forward strand.
AGTGCGCTTCGCCCGGGCACTAGGGTATAGCGGGTTTCCCGAGTTCAGGGAGGAGATACAGGATGCCTTCCGAAGCCAGGTCAATCTGGTCACCAAATTCAGCCGTAGGCTAGACTCCTTGCCAGCTGGTGATCACCTGCTAAGTGATTTGATCCGCAGCGAGATCGGACAGATTAGCAGACTGTTGGCAGAGCCTCCAAATGAAGTCTTTAGTGAGGCCGTAAAGGCCATTGCTGCTGTGGATGATCTTGTGATTTTTGGCGAAGGCTCAACTGCCTCCCTTACCGTACTTTTGGAGTTCAGACTCCGCCGCATGCAGTACATCATCACCCGCATCAACGAGAGTGGCAAGTATTTCTTTGAAAAAATCGTGCACTTCCCCAAAAACGCTGCGGCCATTGCTTTCGGTCTAGGGCGCCCCTCTGAGGAGCTGGTAGTATTTTTGGAGCAGGCAAGACTACATAATTGTCCTACTGTACTCATAACTGATTCCTATATCTCATCGATTACAAGAGAGGCTGATCACGTACTATATGCTCCCAGGGGCTCCTTGGGGGTCTTTCATTCGATTATAGTTCCCACTCTCATGACCGAGGCCTTGATCATGGGGGTTGCCCTGGAGCGGCGGGAAGAGAGTCTTTACGCCCTAGATGAGCTAGAAAGATTGCGCAATGCCCACGGTTATCCAAGATATGCAGGACTTGAACCTTGAGGAAATAGGAGGCATTATTGATGACACCACAAGTCGTTTTAACTAGCCGGGCGAGTGGGGGAGACTTTCGCTCAGCTGCAAAGGCTGCCACGGAACTAGGATTTGCCGGGATTGACTGGAATTTGGATTATTTCCGTATAGCAGCCGCGTCCAATGCTAGGCAGCCATTTCTAGATGCCGCCATGTCCACAGGGTTACCTCAAGGATTTCACGGTCCTTGCCATGATATTGAGATAGGACACAGAGATCCCTTTATCGCGGCCACTGCTGTACAGTATTTGAAAATGTATGTAGATTTTGTCCAGCCCTTAAGGGATACACATATGACTTTGCATATAGGCTCGAGAAGCATTTCCATGGATGAAATGTCATGGGAACATGCCCTTAAGGGACTTCGAGAAGTAACAGAATACGGGCAGGAACGGGGAGTGACCATCTGTTTAGAAAACCTTAAACAAGGGTGGACAAGTGAACCGGAAAAACTCGCGGAGCTAGCGGAGTACTCAGGTGCCGCCATTACCTTTGACGTAGGTCATGCCCGGGGGAGTGCCCCTTTACGGGAAGGCAGGGTGACTCTAAAAGAGTACATTCGTCCCTTTGCTAACAAGATCAAGAATATGCACGTCTATGAGCTAGAGAATCTTGAGGGTAGACATGTAGAGCCAATTGATTTAGATGGAATAGGCGACACTCTAAGATGGGCTTTAACCCAGGGCATTGCATGGTGGGTAATTGAGCTGGACACATATGAAGCCATGGCCCGGGTAAAGCAATTGATTAGTACAGAACTTGGCCAAAGTGTGTAGGAGGTGGTGGGGTTCTGAGGAAGCTTTGGTGGAGCAAGAACTGGTAACCAAGGGAACCATAACCGACTAGAAGGGGGAAAGATGTAAGATGAAAAGTCAGAAACGTGGGATGTTTAGTCTTTCGGTGATTGCATTAACAATGCTGATACTCATGATTACCCAAGTGACGGCCTTTGCCGGTGGCAAATTGGTGATCTACTCTCCAGCAACTCGGGCAACTTCTGACATGATCGTGGAAATGTTTAACGAAAAACACCCCGATATACAAGTCGATATAGTAAGCGCCGGAACTGGCGAACTAGCCACCCGTATCCGTGCTGAGCGTGCCCGCCCCGGTGGCGACATTATGCTGACCGGTGGTACGGAGACCATGGATAGTATGCTTGATTTGCTTCTACCCTATAAGAATGTCAATGATGCGGCATTCACTGACCAGTTTAAGCACCCAGAACACTATTACTATGCATTCTCCTTGCCTTTACAGGTATTCATCGTTAATACTTCCTTGGTATCTGAGGAAGAAGCCCCTAAGACTTGGGCAGAGCTTGGTGATCCCAAATGGAAGGGCAAGATGATCTGGGCTAATCCTTCAGTTTCAGGCTCCGCCTATGCACAGCTGGGGATTATGCTTCAGATGTATGGTTGGGATTTGGTACAGAACGTTATCAACAACGCGTCCATTACCTCATCGTCAAGAATATCCTACCAAAACGTAGCCAATGGTGAATATGCTATTGGCATGACCGGAGAGTCAAACGTATTTAACCTCATGGAGGAAGGCTATCCTGTCATCCCAATTTACCCAGAGGATGGCACAGCACTACGTTTTGATACTGTTTCCATCATTAAAAATGGGCCTAATACAGAGAACGCCAAAAAATTCATGGATTTCATGACCTCCAAAGAGGCTATGACCAGGGTGGCCATGGAAGAGAGTCGCAGGATGGGCAGGGTAGATGTAGATGTTAAGCCCGGCCTTAAGCCTACAGACCAGATAAAATTCATGGACTATGATGAAGCCGCTGCTGCTGCCAATAAAATGGAGATACTTGAGAAGTTTGATGATCTGTTTGCCGCTAAAGGCAAGTAGAGATTGACGAGGCGGTAAATCCCGGGAGGATTTGCCGCCTCCCTATGGGTTTGATAGTGGTTCATGCTTGTCTAAAACGCTACGTTACGCAACATGCTTGATCTAGGGGGAACAATTAAAGCGATGGTCAATCTTAGTGTTAGAGACCTAATTAAGGAATTCCCCGGCGGAGTGCGGGCCGTAAACGGAATCAACTTCACTGTGCCGGCTGGTAAGTTGTTTACATTGCTAGGGCCAAGTGGGTGTGGCAAGACTACTACCTTGCGTCTAGTCGCTGGGCTGGAGAGTCCGACATCTGGTCAGATACTGTTTAATAATGAGGACTACACTTCGTTCCCACCCCATGGCAGGAACATTGGCATGGTGTTTCAAAGCTACGCTCTTTTTCCTCACATGTCTGTCTTTGAAAACGTGGCATATGGGCTTAGGGTTAGAAATGCCAGCAAAGATGATCTAGGGCGCAAGGTGGGCGAAGTTCTGGAACTAGTGGGGCTGGCTCATACGGCAGATAGGCGACCATCTCAGTTGAGCGGTGGTCAGCAGCAAAGGATTGCTTTGGCTAGAGCATTGGTCTATGACCCCAGTATTTTGCTGTTGGATGAGCCCTTATCGAATCTTGATGCTAAGTTGCGGGTTCAGATGCGGGATGAGATCCGGCGGATTCAAAAAGCTGCTGGAGCCACAACTGTCTATGTAACCCATGATCAAGAAGAGGCATTGAGTATCTCGGACATAGTAGCTGTACTACATTCGGGTAAAATCAGTCAGATGGGTCATCCTTACGAGATCTATGAGAAACCTACATCGGCTATTGTGGCGGATTTTATTGGCCAAGCTAACTTTGTCGATTGTTCATTGCGGACGGCAGTGTCTGGCAACGACGGCAGTTGCACCATTGCAGTAGGTGGAGAGCACATCTTAGATGTTGGTAGGTCTGTTAGTGATGGAAACTCTGCCTTTGCCGTAGGCGATATGGCCTTGCTCTTTTTTAGACCTGAGAAGGCTAGTATTTCCACCGAAGCTGTACCACAAAGAAACATTCCCTGTACTGTCTTGCAGATACTCTACCTGGGAGAGTCTGTTCGCTATATGGTGGAGTTGGTGAGCGGGGAGACTGTTTGTGTCTCCGCAAACCGTAGGATTGAGGGGATTGGCGAAGGCGATACAGCTTTCGTTATCCTAGATCCCGTCGATTGCACGATCTTCCCCTTTGAACAGAAAGCCTTGATAGAAGGGGGCAATTAGGGATGGCTATGGAACCTTTAGTAGTTGAGCCGGGGGTTAAGCGGAAAAGAGTAGGTATCAAGGATATCGACTTTACGGTTGTGATAGTGCTTGCTTTAGTCGCGGTGATGCTGGTCTTATTCTTACTGTACCCTATATCTCGAATGCTTCTTGCCAGTTTTGTGATGCGGGATAAGCCCATCACTTGGGATAATCTCACGCTGTACAATTTTAGCCGGTTCTTTACATCGCGCCTATATGTTGATGCCATGAAGCACTCTTTGGCAGTAAGTCTGAGTTCAGTGTTTTTTGCCGTGCTCTTAGGCTTGCCCTTGGCATTTATCGTGAGTCGAATAGATATACCAGGAAAGTCCATTATCAGCTCCTTGGCGACATTACCCCTGATTTTACCGCCTTTTGTAGGAGCCTATTCTTGGATTTTGCTTCTGGGAAGAAACGGCTTTATCACTTTCTGGGTAAAGAAACTCTTTGGGGTAACTTTGCCCAGCATCTATGGATTCCACGGGATAACCATCGCTACTTCCTTAAGCTACTATCCCTTTGTTTTTCTGATGACTCAGGGGGCACTAGCTTTGGCTGATCCCTACCTAGAGGAAAGTGCAGATGTAATGGGTGCTGGATTTTTGCGCAAGCTACGGACAATTACTCTACCTTTGGTTGCTCCGTCAATTGGGGCCGCGGCCATTACTGTGTTCATGCGGGCCATAGGCAACTTTGGAGTACCCTCGATTCTTGGTGGAGAGTACTATGTATTACCTACGTTGATTTTTTTCCAAATCGTTGGCTACTACAATATTAATGCAGCCAGTGCTATTAGCTTAGTGAGTGTGCTGTTTTCGGTTATGGCTCTTTTGATCATGCGGTACTTTACCGCTCGCCAAAGTGCTGTTACCTTGACTACTACCACACGACAAGTTAAGCAGATTACCCACCCCGTGGCTAAGATCTTAGGCATGACGTATGTGGTGCTTCTGCTAACTATGTCACTAGCACCCCATATCACTGTATTAGTTGCCGCTTTTTCGGAAGTCTGGGCTGGTACACCTTGGCCTGCCAAAATGGGGTTAGGCAACTTCCGCAGGATCTATACCCATGCTATGAATCCGTTAAGGAATAGCTTGGTGTTATCGATTTCAGCTACAGTTATATCTTTGGTCATGGGTTCATTGGTGGCCTATACTGCGGTACGCCGGAAGTTTAGAGGTCGCTGGCTAATTGACATGCTTGTCATGTTGCCCTTCGTGCTACCGGGTATTGTGGTGGGTGTCGCTTTGCTTTCTTCATTTGGTGCACCGCCATTTTACCTAGCGGGAACTGCCTACATTCTCATCATCGCCTATGTGATTCGGCGTATGCCCTATGTGTTCCGTTCGGCATCTGGAGCACTCCAGGGCATGGATCCCGTCTTAGAGCAGGCATCTGGGATTATGGGTGCTAAGTGGATTACAACATTTAGCAAGATTACCTTCCCGCTCATCGCTCCATCGGTCACGGCTGCTGGTCTGCTCACTTTTACCACTTTGATCGGGGAACTAAGCACAACCATGATGCTGTATTCTGCTAGATGGAAGACGGCTACTGTAACCATTTACGAGTATCTCCTGGAAGATATGCTAGGTCCCGCCTGTGCCATGGGGACAGTCATCAATGTGATAGTGCTAGTGGGTGTCTTTAGTGCCACTAAGCTATTGGGAGAGAAGATGTCTAACATGTTTGGGGGTGCAGGCTAACCCTAGGATCTTGAGAGACTGGTGGGTCAACTGTAGAGACACGTGCTTGTAAGTTGTGCTTATCATGTGTTTAGCTAAGGCTTAAAGCGGAGGCGTAGTGGCCTCCGCTTTTGAAATACTCTTGGATGGGTTCTCGAGGCACCCCTTCCCGGATATCGGGTGAGGGGGCCTTTTTGTTTGGGGTAGGTAGGCGAGACGTTGATTGAAAATCCGTAACAAAAAATGTAATAATCGCTAGAAGGACAATTCATTCAAAGGGCTAGTTAATATAAATAAGGAAGCATTGGCGGATTTTGTGGGATAAGGGGGGGCAGTAGGATAGTTTGGAGTTTCGTTTCATAGATTTAAATCGGGATAATTGAATAAGGTGCCAGGGGACAATTCGACGGAGGGAATGTTGAACAATGAAGCTTAGCACCAAGGAAAACATTTACGGATACATATTCATATCACCATGGCTTATCGGCTTCACATTGCTTAGCATAGGGCCTATGATCATGTCCCTACTATATTCGTTCACCGACTATGACTATTTTAGGCCTCTCAAATTCATCGGATTGGATAACTACAGCCAGATTATCATCCATGACGAGCTGTTTCATAAAGCTCTTTCTGTGACTTTGAAGTATGTGCTTTGGTATGTTCCTTTGCGAGTAGGTCTGGCACTTATCGTCGCAGTACTGTTGAATCAGCAGATTAGGGGCATGTCATTTTACAGAACGATTTACTACATGCCATCCATACTGGGTAGCGGAGTAGCCGTATCAGTGATGTGGAGAGTGCTGCTATCGAAGGACGGTGCTTTTAATGCTCTACTGTCGCTGATCGGGGTTGAGGGACCAAACTGGCTAGCGAATCCCCGCACTGCACCCTTTGCCATAGTGCTCATGAGTTGTTGGGCTTTTGGATCGGCCATGGTGATTTTCTTGGCTGGATTGAAGGGTATACCCACTGAGCTCTATGAAGCCTCGTCGGTTGATGGGGCCACTCCTATTAGACAGTTCTTCTCTATCACTTTGCCACTTTTGTCTCCGGTCATATTTTTTAACGTGGTCATGAGTATCATCAACACCTTCCAGGTGTTCACACAAGCCTTCATCATGACTAATGGTGGTCCTCTGAATTCCACTAGGTTCTACGTTCTGTATTTGTATCAAAACGCATTTCAGTACTTCCGAATGGGTTACGCTTCAGCCCTTGCTTGGATATTGTTTTGCATCATCATGATTTTTACGCTACTTGTGTTTAGGTCTTCGGCTTTCTGGGTGCATTATCAAAGCATGTAGCTTGCATCGAAGCGTCAAAGGAGGTAACATCCATGTCCGTGCCTAAAGCCCCGACATTATCTAGACAGTTAGACAGCAAAAGAAGAACCTCAAGCTCTTGTTAGTTCATCTGCTACTAGTTGCTGGTGCCTTGGTTATGCTATTTCCCTTCGCATGGTTAGTCAGTAGCACATTGAAACCTATGAATGAGATCTTTGCAGTACCTATCCGTTGGATTCCCACGACTATCACCTTAGAGAACTACATAAGCGGCTGGAATGGACTTCCAGGATATACCTTCTCTACATTCTTTCTTAATAGCTTGATGGTTACCGGCATTGTGGTAGTGGGCACCGCGTTTTCCAGCTCCTTTGTAGCATATGGGTTTTCCCGGATCGATTTTAAGTTTCGTAACTTCCTATTTCTCCTGCTGTTATCGACGATGATGATACCTGGCCAAGTGACGATGATTCCCCTGTATATCTTGTTTGCTAAGTGGAATCTGGTGGATACTTATGTACCCCTCACAGTAGGGGCCTTTTTTGGCGGGGGAGCATTTTTTATTTTTATGTTGCGTCAGTTTTATGATTCCATACCGAAGGATCTCGACGATTCTGCCCGGATTGATGGGTGCGGGCATTTCCGGATCTACTGGCAGATCATCCTGCCGCTGTCTAAGCCAGCCCTCTTCTCAGCTTCCGTTTTTGCTTTCATATGGACATATAACGATTTTATGACACCGTTGATCTATCTGAATGATGTTAAGAAGTATACAGTCCCTGTTGCCTTGCGGATGTTTGTTGACAACGCCGGAAAATCGAATTGGGGTGGGCTATTAGCTATGAGCCTTGTAGGTATGTTGCCCAGTATTATCATCTTTTTCTCAGCACAGAGGTACTTTATTGAGGGTATTGCTACTACTGGGCTAAAAGGCTAGCCAATAGCCATTGGGGAGGAGGGGATAGCGGAGTCTACTTTGTGAAACTCAATATCGGAACCTTAAATCATCCTAGATCTGGAGGGATCTCAATGAGGAAGCTCGTTACTGTATTGAGTCTGGCGTTGATACTATGTCTTGCTATAGGCTCAGTCATATTTGCCCAAGAGAAGGTCACTTTAAGATTTTCCTGGTGGGGCGGGGATTCTAGGCATAGAGCTACTGTGAAGGCCATAGAGAGATATATGGAGCTAAACCCCCACGTTACAATTAAGGCCGAGTACGCGGGCTGGGATGGCTATCATGACAAGCTCACGACACAACATGCAGCCAATAATGCTCCAGATATTTCCCAACTTAGCATCAGCTCAGTTGCGGAATATGCATCGAGAGGGCTTATTCTCGATGTGACTGACATGAAGGATACGATTTTTGCAGATTTGGACGAATCCCTGTGGGATGGATTTAGGGATGAACAGGGTGCCTTCTGGGGGATTCCCTTAGGTACTAACTGTGTCAGTTACCATTATAATCGCA
>JAAZMF010000214.1 GCA_012798955.1 Bacillota bacterium
TCCGTGGCTTTGTGGCAAATAACCTTCGTTACTATTATCGGCACTATCTCCACACACTTTAGGGACTTTGACCAAGTTAATACCCTAGGGCACAGCCATCCCGGCGGTGATCAGCCCCACCAATTAATACCCCGCTAGCTAGATCAATTTCCACTGCTTGACCAGAGCCAAAAAACACACCTTGGGGCTTTGCTAATCTTTGGCCCCTAGTAGCTAAATCCACGGCAACTCTATCACATATCCCATGCTCCAGCGCGATTTTGCCATCATACATTAGCCTCAACCTAGGCGCATCTAGAGCCTTTTGGATACTCATACCATGATCCAAAACATTAGAGACAAATTGTACATGTCCTTGGGGCTGCATATCTCCCCCCATGACACCGAAGGCCGCAACGGGCTGTGGCATAGCATCATCAGTTAGCTCTGCCAAAATCGCCGGGATAATGGTGTGCATTGTACGTTTTCTGGGCTTAAGGCAATTCCAGTGCCCCTCATCTAGGCTAAAACTCGCACCTCGGTTTTGCATGATAATCCCTGTATCACCTGCTACTACCCCGGCTCCGAAACTAGCGGCAATACTGGTTATAAGTGATGCCATGTTCCCCCACTTGTCTATTGCACAGAGATAGACTGTATCTGATGGCACAAAGGGTCTACCCATATCAGTTTGGCGCAGGGGATATCTTAGTGCCTCGGTAAGACTAATCTCCTGGTTGCGCTTCTCCCCATAGGTTGTGGACAAAAGGTCGCTGAGGGGGATATTGACATCCTCTGGGTCAGTAATATAGCGGTCACGATCGGAGAATGCGACTTTGAGGGATTCAGCAAGTAGATGCAAAGCATCTGCGGAGTTGTGACCCAAGGCATTGAGGTTATGCTTAGCTAAAATGTTTAGGGAAATAAGGGCTGTAAGACCTTGGCCGTTAGGCGGCAACTCATACACCCGATGCCCCCGATAGTCAAAGCTAATGGGATCCACCCAATCAGATGTGTGATGGGCAAGATCATTAAGCTCCAAGAACCCGTCATGGGTAAGGGATGCTTTGGCTATCTCCTCGGCTATCCAGCCATGGTAAAATGCATCTCGCCCCTCCCGGGCAAGTATCTCCAGGCTTTTACCTAGGGCAGGTAGGCTCATCACTTCACCGGCCCTAGGAGCCCTACCATCAAGCAGATAATGCTTGGCCATACCTTCGTCCTGGGAAAGTCGCCTTTCTGCCTCCTGCCACATCTCACCCACAATAGGGGCTACGACAAAACCGCCATTGGCCAGCTCTATGGCGGGAGCAAACAGCTCGGCCCACTCCAGCCTGCCAAATCGTTTAGATAACTGCCACAATCCATCTACTGAACCAGGCACAGTCACACACAGCCAGCCACTACCCGGTATATGCTCCAGACCACGCTTAGCAAACTCCTGACACGTGGCACGGGTAGCGGAACGTCCCGAAGCGTTTAGTCCGTAGATCCCACCTGCATCAGCATCATACACTAAAGCGAACAGATCCCCACCAATACCGGTGGACATGGGCTCCACAACCCCCAAAACTGTAGCCGCAGCAATCACTGCATCTACAGCGCTTCCCCCGCTTCTAAGCATATCCAATCCTGCCAGAGAAGCAAGGGGATGACTAGTACTGATCATGCCGTTCTTAGCCATCACCGCTGAACGGGTAGAACTCCGACTTCCATCATTTGCATAAGTACCTAGCATGATTTACCTCCAATTCATCTTGAGCGATCCGACCACACCAACATTACCGGTTCAGGGATACAAGTAGCATCTAGAGGGACAAGCTCCCGGGAGATTTGCTTGGGGACAGCGGGACAGGATGTAGGGCTTCCGACCAAATCTTGCCATGCTATCCTCGGGGCTGATAAGCACCGCTCCATGTCTTGCCACCGATGGGCCCATGGGCGCTGGGCTTCGCCTGCTTGCTATGAAATGGGCGTACTAGCCTTTGGGTTGTGCTCTTTTGGCTTTAGCCGATATACCAAGAACTTGTCGTGTCTATCGGTGGCACCGGGCACTTTGATCTTGTTCACAATTTTGAATGAAGTCCGCTTCTTAAGGTATCGCTTATATTCCGGCACCGGATAGTAGAGGATGATGTCCACCGGACGAAGGTTTCGTTCAACTGAATGCAAAATATTGCTGACCACTTGCTTGAAGATGTGCTTCGAAAAAGGATTAAAGAAGTAAAATCTGTTTTCCTCGGGCCTCACCTCATAGCGCTCAGCGAGGCCAAATTCAAAACGAATTGGAGCACTAATGTGGTGGGCCCTTTCCCTATACCTTGGCTTATTGCGCAAGGCCTCGGCGAATGTCTTGTCATGTGCCTCGATGCCAGTGATAGGCACGTGGAAACGGTTGTGAATGGCAAAGGCTACCCTCCCTCTACCACAGCCAAAATCTACCACCCGATCCCGTGGATGGAATCTATACGATTGAAATAGTCTATCTAAGGCACGGTAGGGTGTTGCCTCATAGCGATTATACTCAGTATCTCTAGCCCGCCATTCCCGTAATCCTACAGTATCAATACCAAGTAATCTGTCATATTTTCTTTCTGCCACCGGCATGCTCCCCCTCATCATTCTCCTTCCGTGCCCACTATACCAAATACGTGGGAGACATTTCAAATCAGGTGAACATATCGACAGTGTCAAGATACTGTAGGTTAGAAAAGCAAAGATGTCTCCTGCCACCACTTGAAGATATCGCTTAGACCTTTATACCGTTGTGCTAATGGCTCTTAATGCCTTCCTTATCGCTCGTGTAGAGCCCCGCAAAGCTGGCATGTTATCGAACATTTCCCCTGAAACCTTGCGTAGCATTTCTCGCTGTGCCATGGGGCTCCGTCCCCGTAAACATAAAGCTTCTCTAATGAATCAATGTCGTAAGCTTCATGCCGCCAGAATACACTATGAACGTTTTCTAGCTACCAAAACGTGGTTGTCCCAATCATCAGCATACTCATGCGGCACTTGAAACCCATACCCGTGCAGCAGTTCCCGGTAGGCTGCAGATGCAAGCGAAACGTAACGAAACAGCACGCCGTTCATCACGCCTTCTAAATAGCGCTCTGCACCTACTCACAGGTCTATCTGTTCCGGCCGCAGATTAAGCCCGATGACGATTAGCTGGCCCACCGGCTCTACGTCATCTGCAGCATCGGCGATCTCAGTTTTCCCCATGGTATATTGGAACAAATGGGGCCGGCCGCCGAGATCAATAAAACCCTTAGCCCTCAGAGCCGTGGAGGGCAGGGCAGCGGCGATTGTTTGACAGGCTTGGGTGCTATCGGCAAAGGGTCCTACCGGGACTGTAACAGATACCATGGGATCCCGGGCCGGCGGCCGTCCCTGCAAATATCTGCCCCTCCCGGCTTCCTCTCGCGAGGTTAAGACCACATTCCACTCCGCCGGGGTTAGCCGACCGAAGGGAGCCATAAGCTGGACTGCATCATCATTTAGCTCCTTTAGAATGTCCCGGAGCCTTGCCAGTTCGCCTTCCTCAATCAAGTCTGTCTTGGTAATCAAGAAAACATCCGCTGCCTGAGCCTGGGCTCTGGCAGCTCTCATGGTCTGAATCACCTTTGGGAAATTAACAGCATCCACCAAAGTTATTGTCCCAAACAGCCGGTAATTCTCCTCTAGTTCAGGATAAGCCAGGAAATCTCCCATCTCAAAGGGATCCGCTACGCCGGTTGCCTCGATAACCACCAGCTCCGGCTTGAGTTCCTTGGCCAGTTTTTCCATGGCGCCCAGAAAGTTATCTCTGATGCACACACAAAAGATCGACCCATTTTGCAGCTCCACTAGATCGGTTTGTTGGTCATCTACCAGCCTACCATCGATACCCACACTGCCAAACTCGTTGATTACCACTGCTGTCCGTTGGTACTTAAGAGCCAACTCAGGTAGCATCTCATTCAGGAACGTAGTCTTGCCGCTGCCGAGAAATCCAGTAAGCAAAATTACGTCAATCAAGACTTAAGCACCTTCTCAATTTCTTGTTTATAGGTGGCAAGATCGGGAATATAAGAGACAAAGGTGGGTTTGCCATTAATCACGATGGTGGGGATGTTGGTAACACCCAAACGCTGCATCCGCACTATATTTTCCTTTTCTGTAATCTTGTGCTCCACCCAGTCGATCCTACCCTCGAAGAACTTAGCTACTTCCCCCGTTGCATCAACCATGTACTTGCACGGCGGACAGGTGGCCGAATCTAAGGTAATGACCTCGA
>JAAZMF010000215.1 GCA_012798955.1 Bacillota bacterium
TTGAGGATCTAGCTTCCGGCTACGTAAAATTTGAGAATGGTGCCACACTGCTAATTGAAGCAGGATGGGCTTCTAATAGCGAACCAATGTCCTACACACAGCTTTTTGGCACTAAAGCAGGGGCCATTGACGATACCCAGGGCCTGCGCATCTTCGGTGAGGAATCTGGTACACTTGTAAACATCGAGCCTATGATTGATACGAGGGTTAATGTTTTTGAAGCAGAGATTGCCCATTTCACAGATTGCATCCGTACTGGCAAAGAACCAATAACTGTACCCAGGGAGCTTGTGAATGTAGCCAAGATTATTGAAGCTATCTACAAGTCGGCGGATAATGGTGGTCGGCAGGTACTAATTGCGGATCTGTGACGACTCCCCGGAACAGAGTGTCTTGAGAATATCTATAAAGCCGGTGCTAAGGCTAAATCCTAGCACCGGCTCTGTTATCTAGAACCAGTAGTCAAAAGTCAAGTGCCAATGCTACTCATCAAACCAGTACTGAGCTGGGTTTGTTATCGCCGGATATGACATGATCCAAGGATCGGTATACCCACCTAGAGGCAAATCCGGGCCATCGGGAACGTTTCGCATTTTATTGCTGAACACCACTGGCCGCGGGAACAAAGCTACACTGCCTATGAAGAAAGGGCCCTCTTCGATATGGATTTGGATCATCTGATGCACAAACTCATCTCTCTTCGCTTCATCGGGCTCTATTTTGGCTTGGTCGTAGATTTTCTGTAGCCTATCCACAGGACCGCCAGGCTCCGGTGCCTCCCGTGGCGGCGTCCGGTCACGGGGCGCCTTGTCTAGATCCAGAGTTGCTTTAGCAGTGCCCTGAACCGAGTACCAAGCACCATTTAGTGGCGCCCAGCGACTTAGATCAATAGGGGCAACCCACTGTGGAAAGACAAGGAAGTTTGGACCATCGCTCAGGCCCCAGCTATCCCGGATATCAAATGTGGCGGTTTGATCCATTATGCTAAGTTGTGAGCCGTCCATAGGATTCAAAAGAGTCTTTATGCCTATGGCCTCCCAGTCAACCTTCGTCATTTCACTCGTTTGTGTATAGATCTTTTCTGCGGCGCTATCCATATCTATCCTAAGGGTTAAGGGTTTCCCGTTTGGCAAATCTCTCCAACCGTCACCATCTTGGTCCACCACCCCGATGGAATCCAGCAGCGCTTGGGCTCCCTTCGGGTTATACTCTACATACATGTCACGCCACTCTTCATAGAGCGCCTTCCCTATCTCAGTACGATGGAATTCAATGGCGTTAGGACTAAACGTGCCGGTCGTTGGCTCCCCAGTGGTGTAATGCACCATCTTATGCATGCGGGGACGATTCATGGCAAGTGATAGAGCCCGCCGAAATTCCGGCATTCGATATAATCCTTGCTTATCAGGGTCTGGGTGATTCCAGTTGGGGTATACGATGGGTCCTGTGCCAGATCCGCTATTCCATAAGTGAATCCGATACCCAGCATTAGCAGCATTCTTCTGGAACATGGCCAGATCCGACATAGCCATATAAGGCCGCAGCTGCATATGACCCTCGCCATTGAGCAACCTTAGTTTGATCATCTCCATGTCCTCGACATAGTTCACTTCAATAGTATCAATGTAGGGTAACTGGTTTCCCTCGGTATCTACTGCATAGTAGTAGGGATTTCTCTGGAGAATAAGTCTTCTGGCAGGTTGATGCTCGACTGGCATCCATTCCGTCAAAACCGGACACTCAGGGTTAACCCACCACTCCATTTTCTCTTCAAAGATCTCGAAGTTTTCAGCATCGGAATAATCAGGATGAAACTGCTTTAGGTAATGTGCTGGAACAATTAAGCGCTCTCCATGCCCGGCATTGGGCCACATGCAAAGTCGCTCTATGAGCAGGGGTGCAGGCTCTTTATATGTGACCTGCACTGTATATTCATCCAACGCCTCAACTCTAGCTGTCTCTCCACCGGCTATGAAAATATCTGGCACCGGATCCGACATTTCGAGATTCAACACCATATCGTTCCACCAAAACATGATATCATCCGTTGTAAGTGGGTGCCCGTCAGACCAGCGTACACCTTTACGAAGCCTGAACGTCCAGATAGTAGCTTCGGGGTTGGATTCCCAGCTTTCGACCCAGTTTGGCTCAATACCCATACCGTCGTCAACCCAGCGTATGGGAGAGTGGCCATACATGAGCATGCGAACGTATGACCAGCTACGACTAGTTGTCCAGCGTACCCAGGTGCCGCCATACTTGCCGACTTCCCTTAGTGGTGTGATCACTAAGGGTTGCTCCGGCAAACGTTCATCAACCGGTGGCAATAGACCGGCCTGCACCTGGTCCTGCAACATTGGAGCCTCATTGTAGGCCAAGGCGAGTCCGCTGGCTACAGAAAGCGTCATGAGCAACCCGATCAATAAGCAAAGCAATCTACGTTTATGCATGATATTGATTCTGCTCCTTTCCCGGGGTTACCTAGATCCTTTGCCCCTATGGGCTAACCACAGGTGACCTTCTAGATGCTACATGGGAATGTGCCTTCACCCCCCCTGACTTATCAGATTTGTCAAGTGTGCGGTAACCATATTTAGACACTTCCCCATAAGTAAGCACATTCCTCTGTCGCCCGGCCTTTCAGATATTTAAGAAGACTCCCCCTCAAACTCATCACAAATTGACCACTTCATCTGAACGGTAGGCCTAGCTAGTGGCGCCTAACTCCTCAACAGGGTGGTCTCTTACTGTATGTGGTGGCAAAGTGGCCGCCTCGGTGACCATTTCGACAAAAAGACCAACTAGATAGGGGTCAAACTGTACACCGGCACCTCGCTGAAGCTCTTGTAATGCCTCCTCTCTGGTCAAGACGCCTTGATAAGGACGGCCGTACACCATGGCATCATAAGCATCCACCAAAGCAATAATCCTGGCCAGTAAGGGGATATCTTCACCTTTTAGACCCCTAGGATAGCCACTGCCATCCCACCACTCATGGTGAGCCAAAATGGCTTCAGAAATGGGGGCTAGATCTGGTGATGCCTGGGCAATGCGATAGCCTGCCTCTGGGTGCTTTTTGATTATCTCCCATTCTTCCTGGGTAAGCGGATCCTTCTTGGTCAGAATATGATCGGGGATCATGACCTTACCAATATCGTGAAGGGTGGCCATTAACGAGAGGGCCGCCGATCTATTGGCGGAGAGGCCTAAACGTCTCCCTAGCGCCGTTGCTAACTCACGGGTACGTTCAGCGTGCTCCTCTGTCTCTAGGCTACGCTCCCTTAAGGTATTAGTTAGAGAAGCAATAATTGCGCTTCGTATGCTACTACCTTCAAATAGTTTCTGGCGATACATACGCTCCTCTGCCCTGCTGATCACATCACCAAGCCCCTCATGCAGCCCCCTTCTGGTGGCAAGGCCCAAAGAGATGCTGGGCAGGAGGGACCCACACTGCTCGGCTTCACAGGCCGAGTTGATAGCCTCCATAACTTTGTTGGCGCCATCAGGCTCTAATTCGGGGAGCACAATCACAAACTCGTCACCGCCCCAACGACCGATCACACAGTCAGGACCACAGGCCCTCCGCAAAGCATTGGCAACTCGAATAAGTAACTGGTCACCATATTGATGGCCGAAGGCATCATTGATCAGCTTTAGGCCGTTGACATCGCCAATGGCAATGGCAACATCAGGATTATTCGCCCGGCGCAAGAGCTCCTCTTCGACAAAAGCCCGATTATGAAGACCCGTTAGAGAATCGTAGTAGCTTAGGTATCTGAGCCTTTCTTCAGCCGAAACTCTAGCCGATATGTCTTCTACAACGCCTTCAAAACATTGACCACTGTTGCATAGCCTTCCAGCAAGGCGTACCCAAACTGTTGAACCATCAAGCCTATAAAACTCAGTCTCATAGTTACTAACTTCCCCAGTGCTTACTAAGGATTCAACCACGACTGCCCGGGCACGAGGATCAACCCAATGGTTTTTAGGCACGCATTTGCTCAAGAGCTCATCTCGGTCTTTGTATCCAAGCAAGGTGGCAGCTATATGGTTTGCTTCCAAGACAGCAGTTCCAGTCACACGGGTGCGAAACAGTCCCACTTGAGCATTATCAAAGATGCGAAATATGGTCTCGCTATCCCTAGGCTTTTGCTCTATTTGTCTTGCCTTGAATCGGCCCATGCAATAACTTACCGCTGCTATACAAATTGAAGAGATAGCTATCGGAAGCATTAACCTCACCTTTCATGCCAAAAACAGTCTCGATGACATCTTCGCACTAAGAATCCATATCATTTATACCCAAGGCCACGCATCTTACACATTACCTTCTGCAAATTTCCCCATATATCTAAAATTGCTTACGAAATACCCCATGACCCCAAACAGCAATCCCCAGTGTCCCCATGGTCTTGATTTACTGTTTCGCTGTCAATAAACCGTCTTAATACTACAACATTTACCCCAGAAAATGCGAAATAATATCCGATTCCATCTATAGAAGGAGATCGCTCTCTTGTCTCGAATTATGGAAATGTCGGTATCTGTATACACCTTTGTTACACAGTTACACAACAAGGTGGTGGTAGGGGGCTAAGAGCTGTTGATTGTTATTTGAGATATGTCTACGGTGTTTGACGGCAAGACAACGCAAGTGAGACATAAGAGAAAGGGGTAGAGAGTATGGGTAGACGACTTTGGTTGCTTACGGGGGCATTGCTGTTAGTGCTCGTGTTAGGCGGATCAGTATTTGCCTATAACGAAGCACCCATGTTAACAGAAAGGGTGAAGCAGGGGCTTTTGCCACCGGTGGAGGAGCGCTTACCTGAGAATCCCCTGGTGATTACGCCTCTGAGAGAAGTCGGAAAATATGGTGGCACCTGGGTGCGTTGGACCAACAGCCGTGACTGGGGATACATCAGGATGCTCATGTACGGCCATTCCCCTATCCGCTGGATAGATGATGGGTTAGGCATCGAGCCAAACTGGATCGAGAGCTGGAGTTCCAATGATACTGCCACCGTTTGGACCATGAGCATAAGAAAGGGCACCCGCTGGTCTGATGGGCACCCACTTACCACCGAGGACTTCATGTTCTGGTGGAATGACATGGTCCTAAACCTTGAGATGTCCGATGCTGTGCCAGATATCTTCATATCTGGTGGCGAAACAGCAAAGATCGTAGCCCTTGATGACTATACACTGGAGATCACCTACAAAGAGGCTGCTCCTCTGTTACCCGAGCGCCTTTGTATGTGGCCTAATGCTGGACACGGTGAGCGCATGATCGTACCTGCTCATTACCTCAAGCAGTTCCATCCTGACTACTCCGATTCTGAAAACTTTGAGGTCTTTGAAGAGAAGATGGAGTGGTGGATGAATCCTGAGTGTCCAGTCCTAACTGAATGGATGCCGGTGGAGCACCAAGTTGCCAAGAAGTTAGTTCTACAGCGTAACCCCTATTACTACGCGGTAGATACTGAAGGTAACCAGCTACCCTACATTGACACCATCGAGGTCAACTATGTTGAAGATCTCGAAGTCGTCAAGCTAAAGCTTCTCAACGGCGAAGCTGATATGCAGGTCCGCCCATATGTCGCTATGTCCGACTTCGCCATGCTCAAGAAGGGCGAGGATAATGGTGGCTACAACGTATATCTGTGGGATAGCGGATCTGGTACTGGTCCCATCTTCTACCACAACTGGAACCATCCGGAGCCCGAGAAGCGGGATCTGTACCGCACACCAGAGTTTAGGCGGGCTCTATCTCTAGCCATTAACCGCGGTCGTATGCAGAAAATGCTATTCTTCAACCTTGGTGAAATTACAACCGGAACCTTTAGCCCGAAGGCCATTGAGTTCCACCGTACCGAGGAAGGTAAAGAGCTCTACAAAGAATGGCGTGACATGTACGTAGAGTATAATCCGGAACGGGCCAAACAGATGCTAGATTCCATTGGTGTCGTAGACAAAGATGGGGACGGCTGGCGGGATATGCCAAATGGCAAACCCCTTATCGTTCGTATTGATCGGGATGCCAATGCAAACAAGACCGATGTCCAGGCCAATGAAATGGTCAAGGCAGATTGGGAAGCTATCGGCATTAGGACTCTCCTAAATCCCATCGATGGTTCTGCCCTAGGCATCATGGACCAGACAGCCTCCTTTGACATTAGAGATAGCTGGGAGCTTGGCGATGGTCCAAACCATCTCGTCTTCCCACAGTGGGTTGTCCCCATTGACCTGAGCCGCTGGGCACCACTAAATGGTGCTTGGTACTCTGTCCAGGGTACAGCCAAAGCCACTATGGAGCTAGACAAGGATCCCCGTGATCGGACTCCCCCACGGGAAGCCCCAGAAGAAGGCGGCCCAGTGGATAGGTTACAGAAACTCTATGATATAGCCAAAATCGAGCCCGACGAGGCTAAAAGGGATGAGCTAGTCCAGCAGATGATCAGAATCCATATCGAAGATGGTCCGTTCTTCATCGGTACTATTGCCGACTATCCAAGGGCAGTAGTAGTCAACAAAAAGATGCGGAACGTTCCCGATGGCAAGGATCTTGCCCTAGGTGGATTTGTGAATCCGTGGATCATGGTCTACCCGGCCATCACCAACCCAGCCCAGTACTGGTTTGACGAGTAAAGACCGGTAAAACCATAGGATAGAAAGCTATCGTGGGGGAGGCCACCTCCCCCACACCTACCGTTCGTCATATACGCTGAGGTAATGGTCCAGTCCACATGCAAAAGCAGGGGCAGCTCATGACATCATTCAAGTAAGGAAGTGGTTACCCATGACAGCCTTCGTTGGGCGCAGGTTTGTGTCCATGGTCTTTACCATGGTCCTCGTTTCCATCGTTGGGTTTATTATCATCAACCTGCCACCCGGTTCATATCTCGAGGTCTATCGTGCGGAGTTAATGGTGCAAGGCACTAGCACCGCCGATCAGCAGATCGCCGCCCTTGAAAAGCGGTATGCACTAGATAAGCCCATTTACCAACAATACTGGAAGTGGATTAATGGCTTTGTCCACGGGGACTTTGGACGTTCATTTCAGTATAACAGAGAAGTTAGTGAACTCATCTGGGATAGACTAGGCTACACCGTGGTGATCTCCAGCATCAGCTTAATCTTCAGTTGGATTGTCGCCATCCCCATTGGTATCTACTCTGCCACACACAAGTATTCATTTGCCGATAATGTCTTTACATTTTTTTCGTTTATCGGGCTAAGTGTCCCTTCCTTCCTTATTGCCCTAGTCCTGATGGTCTTCTCCTCGAGAGTTTTTGGAGTGTCAGTGGGCGGGCTATTTTCCCGAGCCTACCAAGACGCACCTTGGAGTTGGGCAAAGATGGTGGACTTTCTCCAGCATCTTTGGATTCCTGTCATGGTTGTAGGCATGTCTGGTACAGCAGGACTTGTGCGAATGATGCGGGGCAATCTCCTGGACATTCTAAATATGCAGTATGTACAGACAGCAAGGGCCAAAGGTCTATCGGAGAATGTAGTAATTTACAGGCATGCCGTCCGCAATGCCTTGCACCCCTTGATTATGAGTCTTGGGATGAGCCTTCCGGGAATCATATCAGGCTCTACGGTGGTGTCCATAGTCCTTAGCTTGCCAACCACGGGGCCTCTGTATTTTAACGCCTTAAGGGCCCAGGACATGTTCCTGGCAGGTACGTTCCTGGTATTCATGGCCATTATGCTAGTAGTTGGGAACTTCCTAGCCGATATTGCCCTAGCAGTTGTCGATCCCAGGATCAGATACGAGTAAAGGAGGCCGCAAATAATGGCAGACGTAGCAGTGCAGATCAACACTTCACCAGAAGTACCCATTGATCAAGAGCGTGGCTCCCTTACCCAAGGGCAACTCATATGGCGCCGCTTCTTACGAAATCGCTTAGCTGTGGCAGGTGGAATCGTTGTCCTCATATTCTATGTAGTCATGGTGGTATTCCCTGGGTTTTTCAGCACCTATAACTATACAATCCAACGGGAAGACCACCTTTACATGCCACCTCAGTGGCCACAATGGGTTGATGAAGAAGGGAAATTCCACTTAAGGCCCTTCGTCTATGGTTTTGATACCGAGCTAGATTTTGAGACATTTGAATGGGTGCATGTAAAGGACACTTCACAGAAGTACCCGATATATTTCATCACTAGAGGTGAACAATATCGGTTATTTGGCCTGTTCCGCACCAATATTCACCTAATGGGCGTGGAGGAGCCTGGCACCTTTTTCCTCTTTGGCACAGATGATCTGGGCCGTGATTTATATAGCCGCATTCTCCATGGTGGACAAATATCGCTGACCGTGGGCTTGGTTGGGGTGATCCTCACCATTATCTTAGGATCCGTCCTAGGAACAGTTTCGGGCTACTACGGCGGTGTAATCGACAACATCATCCAGCGCATCGTTGAACTCTTGATGTCTTTCCCCGATATTCCCCTATGGGCGGCTTTGGCAGCAGCATTGCCACCGGAGTGGTCCCCGGCCAAAACGTTTTTCGCCATTTCAGTAATTCTCTCACTACGGAACTGGACGGGGTTGGCTAGACAAGTGAGGGCCAAGATCTTGGCCTATAGGGAAGAAGACTATGCCTTAGCGGCGCAAGCTATGGGTGCATCAGATCGCCGCATAATCCTGATCCATATGCTCCCCAATGCAGCCAGCCATATTGTCGTAATTGCAACATTGTCCATTCCAGGGATGATCCTCGCAGAGACATCCCTTAGCTTCTTGGGCCTAGGCATTCAGCCACCCATCGTCAGTTGGGGAGTGCTATTGCAGCAGGCACAGCAGGTGAGCGTTGTTTTGGAGCGACCCTGGCTGCTTCTACCGGGTCTTTTTGTAGTGCTAGCGGTACTCTCCTTTAACTTCCTAGGAGATGGTATTAGAGACGCGGCAGACCCCTACTCCAACTAAAAAGATGGTTAGGGCAGACATGAGGAGGGATAACGGTGGCAGTCAAGCAGCGAGAATTGGCTACTGGCCAGGAGCTATTGCGAATCGAGAATCTATACACCCAATTTTTCACCGAACAAGGTGTTGTGAAGGCCGTTGATGGTGTTAGTTTTAGCATCGAACAAGGCAAAACTCTAGGCATTGTCGGAGAAAGCGGATGTGGTAAGAGTATCACCGCCATGTCCATCATGCGCCTATTGCCGGAGCCTAGGGGCAGAATCGTAGAAGGCAAGATCACTTTTTACCCACCAGATGAAAACAGCGTAGACCTAACAGCACTAGACCGCCATAGTCCCGAGATGCGTAGCATTAGGGGTCGGCATATAGCCATGATCTTCCAGGAGCCCATGACCTCACTAAATCCCGTATATACTGTAGGTGCTCAGATAACGGAGGCCATTCAGCTCCATCAAAAGGTAAACAAGGAGACGGCTAGGTCTAGGGCCATCGAGGTATTGGAGCAAGTAGACATTCCCGATCCGGAAAGGCGCATAGATGAATATCCCCATCAGATGAGCGGCGGGCAACGGCAGAGGGCCATGATTGCCATGGCGCTATCCTGCTATCCTAGTCTGCTCATCGCCGATGAACCTACTACTGCTTTAGATGTCACTATTCAAGCCAAAATCCTACGAAATATGCGGGGCCTCCAAAAGCAATACGGCATGGCCATAATGCTAATCACCCATGACCTTGGGGTCATTGGTCAGATGGCCGACGAAGTTCTAGTCATGTATGTTGGCAAGAAGGTCGAGCAAGCCGGTGTGCGCAATATATTCCATAACCCACTACATCCATATACACAAGGACTCATCAAATCCATTCCCCTAATTGGCCTTAGAGGCAAGAAGCTATTGCCCATTACAGGCTCAGTTCCCAGTCCGTACAACTTGCCTAAAGGCTGCTATTTTGCTCCCCGTTGCCCTAGTGCCATGGATAGGTGTCGGCAAGAGGCACCATCGGAAGTAGAAGCAGAACCAGGCCATTTGGTCAGCTGTTGGTTATATAAGTGAGGTGTTTGCCGTGACCAATACCAATGCATCGGCTAAAGATACAAGACAAGTTATTTTAGACGTTAAGGGGCTCAAAAAGTACTTCCCCATCAAGAAGGGCTTTTTCAAGACAACAGTCGGGTATACCAAGGCGGTCGATGGTGTAGATCTGTTTATCCGAGAAGGGGAAACCCTGGGTTTGGTGGGAGAAAGCGGCTGTGGCAAAACTACAACAGGTCGCTCAATCTTAAGGCTGATTGAACCAACAGCTGGCAGCATTCAGTTCCGGGACCGCTCAGGGAAAATGCTTAACCTGACCGAACTAACTAAAGATGAGCTAAAGGCTATACGCAGGGAAATGCAGATTATCTTTCAGGATCCATTTTCTTCATTAAACCCTCGCATGTCCATTGAGCGTCTCATCGCCGAACCCCTTGTGGTCCACGAAATCGGAGATAAGGAGTCTCGCCATGAGCGGGTCGTGGAACTACTAGAGGCAGTAGGCATGTCAGGGCAGATTGCCTCTCGCTATCCCCATGAATTTAGTGGTGGCCAAAGGCAGCGTATCGGTATTGCTAGGGCACTTGCACTAAATCCTCGCCTGATTATCTGCGATGAACCGGTGTCGGCCCTAGATGTGTCGGTCCAGGCCCAAGTGCTAAATATCATGCAGGATTTGCAGGAGCGGCTGGGCTTAACGTATCTGTTTATTGCCCATGACTTAAGTGTGGTAGAGCATATTAGCGATAGGGTTGGTGTCATGTATTTGGGGAGGATAGTGGAACTTACCCATTCTGAAGAATTATACCAGAATCCTCGCCATCCGTACACGGAGGCACTGCTATCGGCTATTCCCTACGCCGACCCCGATGTGGTACAAGAGGAGATACTGCTGGAAGGCAATGTGCCTGATCCTGCCAATGCTCCTCCCGGGTGCCATTTCCATCCCCGTTGCCTATATGCTGAGCCTAGGTGTAGCCAGGAGATTCCCCAGCTAGTGCCTACCCGGGAGAACCCTGAACACTTCGTAGCCTGCCATCGCCACGAGGCACTTAGCCTTACACCAGTACAGCCACCGGAAAGGTTGCTCAAACAGGTTGGTGGCTGAGTATAGCGACGGGCTGGGTAACCGCTACTCCTGTGAAGAGCCCGATTGGCCGGCAAACGTCACAGCAATCACCTAGCATAGCTATGAATCTAGAGTCACCGACATTCTACTATGAGGTAAAATGAAATAGGGTGCCGCCGAGGCACCCTAGTTTTTATTAGATGGGTTGGGAGTGGCTCTTAGCCAGGTTGGATTCCGCTCCTGCCTAACTACCTAGGCCATTACCCAGCCCCGGGCCTCCATGGCCCGAGCTAAACGTTCCAGTGCCACCATATACGCGGCCACCCTAAGTGACGTCCCTTCCTGCCCCTGGTATGCTCCATATACAGCCTGGAAGGCATCAACCATAACTTGCTCCAAGCGCTCCCCAACCTCATCTTCCGCCCAGTAGTAGTTGTAGTTGTTCTGGACCCATTCAAAGTAGGATACCGTGACACCACCAGCATTGGCCAGAATGTCTGGGATAACCAAGATGCCCTTATCCTGCAAAATCTTGTCAGCTTCCGGGGTAGTAGGTCCATTCGCTGCCTCAACTATCCACTTGCTCTTCACGTTGGCTGCATTGGCCTTAGTAATCTGATTGCCTAATGCCGCGGGTATGAGGATGTCACATTCTAAGGCTAAGAGTTCCTCGTTAGATATGGGCCGGGTATCGGAAAACCCCTTTACAGTTCTATTTGCTAGTTCGTATTCCTTGAGGGCATATGGATCAATACCCTCAGGGTTATACGCCCCGCCAAATATATCAGCTACTGCGATGATCTTACAGCCAAGATCATGCAAGTACTTAGCAGCGTAATTACCCACATTACCAAATCCCTGGATGGCCACAGTAGCGCCATCTAGGGGAAAGCCAAAGGCCTTAGCTGCTTCCCGAATAACCAGCATAACTCCCCGCCCTGTAGCTTCAGTACGCCCCTTAGACCCGCCTAAAATCAAGGGTTTGCCGGTAACTACACCAGGTTGGTATGAACCTTTAATACTGGAGAACTCATCGACAAACCAGCCCATCACTAGGGCATTGGTATTGACATCGGGAGCAGGGATATCTTTATCAGGCCCGATGATATTGGCAATAGCCTTGATAAACCCTCTACTTAGCCGCTCGAGCTCACCCTGTGATAGCTCACTGGGATCACACAAGACTCCACCCTTAGCTCCGCCAAAGGGCAACCCCACCACAGAGCATTTGTAGGTCATGAGTGCGGCAAGGGCCTTTACCTCATCTTCATCAGCCTCGGGATGAAAGCGAATGCCGCCTTTAAAAGGCCCGAGCACGTCGTTGTGCTGGCAACGAAATCCCTGGAAGACCCTAACTCTTCCATCGTCCATTTTCACGGGAACCGAAACTGTAAGCGTGCGGATAGGCTCTCTAAGAAGTTCTTTAACCTGAGGGTTTAGCTGCATGCGAGTGGCAGCTTTCTCCACTAACTCAGAAACCACTTCATAATGGCGATTAGGCTCAGACATCTATTTCCTCTCCCTGCACGATTAAGTGATGTATGTATACTCACATCTGATATCGCTAGCCTACTACTTTATGCAATTATCACACCGAGATGCAGGTTTGTCAACGGAAGAGGGGCCCTAAAGCCCTGATAATGCAGTATACTTGCGGAAAGGGCTATTGAACATATCTCACCTACCCCTTCCCATCTTACCAACAACCATATTGCGGAACATTTTGGCTATTTCCACAGCTTCCCGGGCCTCATTGAGTGTTGGGTTTTGACCGCTATCGGGATAACGCACTTCCACTGCGTAGTCCTCTAACTTCTCCGCCATGTCGTATATATCATCAGCAAGCGGCGTGCTGTCTGCTATGAGATCCAGCAGATATCCCAGATTGTGGGTCTTGCGAAACTTCACATCTAAGAACACCAGATACCCTTTGAGGTACTTCTCCACAGCCTGTTGGCTATGGAAACAAATGGCATCAATGTACTTGGGACCATGCTCTAGAGTCAGTATCGCCACCCCTAGATCATCATCAGCCTTCTTGATCCACTCATCCACGAGAGTCGCTTTGGCATCGTTCATACAGGACCCTCCCCTGTTTCACAACTTGAGCGATAAATGAAGTCTCTACTCCCTCGAATTCTCGAATCTCTTCCTGTGTATATACCACTATATCTAGAGGTATCTTCATGCCCCTAAGGTGCTTTCGAACTTCTCTCCCCCGTCTGTACCGGGGCTTATTTGTCTCTTTGATGACAAGCAAGTCAAGATCGCTATCCCAATTGGGCTCACCATAGGCATAGGAGCCAAAGAGGATCACCTTGTCAGGATCAACACCGGCAACTATACGCCCCACTACTTCATGTATCTGATCCTCGCTAATCACAAAATCACCTCAAAAAGTTACAGACATGTCCATAGCCTTTCCATCATTACACCTCTAGCAGGAGTCAGCCTACGGATAATGAACTATCAATGCATCAAGTCGTTAAGGAGGGTTCCCATGGGTCTAGGGGCTCTACTGATCAGTTCCTTTTTTGTAGGTCTTTCTGGTGCCATGATGCCCGGCGGACTACTTATCGTAAACATCAATGAAACCATCAAAGGAGGCCTAATCGGCGGCCTTTTAGTCATCACAGGTCATGCGCTGGTTGAGCTCTTGACAGTGACTGGGCTGGCCTTAGGCCTCGGAGCCGTGCTGGGCAAAGAGACAGTTGTCGGTACTATTGCAGTGGCAGGTGGGGCCCTTCTAGCATGGATGGCCATTGGCACAGCCCGCAGCAGTCGTACGGCTGAGTTATCTGTAAGCCCTGATGACTCCCCTGCCACTACTAATACCAGATTTGGTCCACTATCTGCCGGAAGCCTAGCTACTATCTCTAACCCCTATTGGTCCCTTTGGTGGACTAGCGTCGGTGCCGCCTATGTGACCATTGCTATGGAAACGGGAACTAGTGCCCTTGCCGCTTTCTACATTGGTCACATTGCATCCGACTACGCGTGGTACTTCCTCATATCCCTCGCTCTTGTAACCGGGCGCAGGCTAATCAACCGACGGGTATATCGGGGCATGTTGCTTGTGGGCAGCATCTTTCTGGCGGCTCTTGCCGTGTATTTCATCTGGTCCGGGGCCCGGCTACTTATAGGTTAACTAGTTTGTTTAACCGACCAGATCCAAGCTGAGTGAGGGCTACCCTAACCCACTGGGGGCTACATGCCCTTATTTGGGGTTTTGTGCGTTCAAGTAAAGCCCTAGTACATCCTGTACCACCGACTCTAGTGAAATAGCAGAGGCCTATCAGGCATTTTCGTAACAGGCCACAATCTCCCCTGTGTAGAACGTATGGTAATCCTCTTTAGGATACCATCGATGGCAGCTCTCATGTAGATTCTCCGGTTCTAACCTTAGCTTCCCCACTATTCGGCATTCGTAGTGTAGCTGGCAGTCTGCAATAATAGGCACATCCACCCCATGCCCCGCTTCTATGCGCAGATTGCAGTGGGCGAATTTGTCTAGATCCCGCCCAGATTTTGTCCCACAAAACTGTAACTCTCTCTTCATGTGATCAGTTAGTGGAATGCTAACAGTGAATTCACTAGCCTTCTCCATAAGTTCATAGGTATAGCGTGAATCTCGGACCAATACAGTGAATATCGGTCTTCCCCACGCGTACCCAATGCTACCCCAACCGATAACCATAGTGTTCGTAATACCGTCAACGCTCGTAGTCAGAAAGGCCCCCCAATCAGTCAGTGCTCTGGTGGCCTCTTGGATTTTGGCATCATAGGTTAAGATCTTCAAGCAATAGTTCCCCCTTCGAAAAGCAATATCTATCCTGCTTATGATTCCTCCTGTTAATGGAAGATTCCTGCTGATGGCCTGTCTCTGACGGTCAAGGAGCTACATAAGGCTATGCCTTCACCAAAGCAATATGCCAGTTGCCGCAATAGCATCACATTCCACGGGGCTGTAATTCACAAAAGTCTGTTTTATTTGTATAATGACCACGGAGGTGGCTCCATGAAAAACCTACCAATCGCAAATGGGTTGAGAAAGAGCACTTACGAAGACTATCTCATGTTACCGAAGGAACCCGGCTACACTGTAGAGATCCTAGACGGGCTCATGGTCAAAGACCCGGCCCCCTCAGTGCATCATCAACGGGTTGCCCGGGAGCTGGCAAGGCACTTGATGGCGTATTTTGATAGGTTTGATCCCAATGGAGAATTCTTCTTTGCCCCTATAGACGTAACCCTTAGTAGCTACACCATAGAACACGGCCATCATGCCGTGTTCTTACTATTGTTAACCCCTTGTTAGCCCCTCACACGCCGTGGGAATACACGCCTAAAAAGCATATTCCCCACTCACTTGCATCGCTACAGCAGCAACTTTCCGATAACGGTCAATATTCGGTTCCCGGGAAGGAACTTTCCTCCTTATGTGGTATATCTAAA
>JAAZMF010000216.1 GCA_012798955.1 Bacillota bacterium
CGCCTGGAAAGGGCCAATCAAGCCGCTTATGTCAAATAAACTAGGTAAGTCCAATACCGCTAGCTTGAAAGGGGTGGTGCGCAAAATAGATTCTATGGGAAGATATAGAGTTGGTCTAATTCGAAAGGAGAGAGTAAATGAACAGAAAATCGTGGATCGTGGCAGTGCTATTGGGAGTGTTGGTTTTAGGATTAGCTAGTTTTGCTAGTGCCCAAGAGCCTGTAGTGCTTAAGTACATGACTTGGGCCTCGGGCGATGCTGAGACCTGGATTCGAGAGGATTTCATCGAGCCCTTTTTGGCTGAGCATCCCAATGTTACGATTGAGTACGAGGCAGTGCCCTTTGCAGAGTTTTGGCGGAAGCTCATGACCATGTATGCTGCTGGCAATGCCCCGGACTTGATGCATATGAGCGTTGGTTATGTCTATGACTATGCTGACAGGGGCTTACTTTTAAATTTAGAGCCCTATGTTGAGCGGGATCTAGATATGGATCTGTTCTATCCCGGCCCCATGAAAGCAGCACGGTATCCCAGTATGGAGACCGGTGATCTATATGCCATGCCCTACGCTTTCGTCATGACCTCCCTATACTACAATAAGGATATGTTTGATGAAGCTGGTCTAGCATATCCTACCGATGATTGGACATGGGATGACGTTGTGGCAGCGGCCAAAGTCTTGACCAAAGACACCACCGGTGATGGCAATATTGACCAATGGGGCTTTTTCTTTACCCCCACCTATGAGACCATCGATCCCATGATCCATGCCTGGGGTGGTAAGGTGCTCAGCGATGACTTGAAAACTGCCATGCTAGATAGTGACGAGGCTGAAGCTGCAGTGCAGTTCATGGTGGACATGATGTGGAAGCACGAGATTGCACCTACTCCCCAGATTTATACTGGGCTAGGCAATCTCTTTGAAACTGGTCGTGCGGCCATGACCATCAGCGGTATCTACAACCTAGACCTTTACCGTAAAATAGATACCTTTGATTGGGATGTTGCCATCCATCCTGGCGGACCAGTCAAGAAGGTAGTTCGTCTATGGCCAGATAGTATCGCCATCTCTTCGACCACCAAGCACCCTGATGTAGCCTGGGAATATGTGAAGCATATGGCAAGCTATGGTAAGATTGATCGTTACAGTGGTCAGCGTAAAGTGCCTCTATACAGGCCTTTGGCAGAATCTGATGCCTGGCTTGAGAAAGACAAATCCCCGGACAAATCGGTCTACGTACGCTCCATGGAGTACGGGCATCCCATGGACTTTAGACCTAACTGGGGCGAGTGGTCAGCGGCTCGGGAGGCTGAGCTAGAGCGGGCTTTCCTTGGAGAAATCCCCGTACGTGAGGCTCTACGGAATGCAAACGAAGTAGTCCAGGCAGTGCTTGACGACTTCTAAAAGAAGGGGCTTTTGCCCCTTCTTCACCTCTTGGCCTGTGGGGTTATCCCTTTTGCTCTTGTCTTTGCTTTTGCATCAGGGATTGCTCGGCACACTTGAGTCGCTCAAATCGTAAAAGGGGTGTCAGTTCAATGAACCGTAAGACGTTCAAAAAAAGGTTTTTGAATACCCTTGGCTTATACGGGTATCTAGTGCCCACTATTATCGGATTGACAATCTTTAATGCCGGCGCTATTATTGCTTCTTTCGTGATTAGTTTTCAAAAATACGATGTATTGACCCCGGCAAAATGGATAGGTCTGGAGAATTATCGATGGTTGATGAAGTCTGACTTGTTTAAGCGATCTATCGTCAACACTCTTCAATTCGCTGTCGGTTACATTCCCCTTAGCATTGCTGTATCACTGATTTTGGCTATGTTGGTCAACCAAAAACTCAAGGGCATGACAGTATTTCGCACCATATTCTACTTGCCTGTTGTAACTAGCATGGTGGCTGTTAGCTTGGTGTGGAGCTGGCTATTTAACGCTAAGTATGGGCTGATTAACTATGTGCTCAGTTGGTTTGGTATTACGGGCCCGGCATGGCTAACTAGTTCGGAATGGGCTATGTGGGCCATAGTGATTGTCAGCGTCTGGAAAACAGCGGGCTACTACATGGTCATTTATCTAGCGGCTCTGCAGAACATTCCTCCGGAGCTTTATGAAGCGGCAGATATTGATGGAGCGGTAGGCTGGCATAAGTTTCGCCATATCACGCTGCCACTTATCTCACCGACCACATTTTTCGTGTTGATCATGGTCACCATTGGAGCCTTGAAGATATTTGAGCAGGTATACGTTATGACTGACGGCGGTCCTGCTAATGCCACAGTCACCATCAATCTCTTGATCTTCCGCAATGCTTTTCAATTCTTGCGGATGGGTAGAGCAGCGGCCATGGCCTATGTCCTGTTTGCTGCCATTATGATTGTCACTTTCATTCAATTCCTTGGCCAAAAGAGGTGGGTATACTATGGATAGGCACCAAGCACTTGCGGTGGGTAGGGATGTGCTGCTTTACGTCATTCTGGGGATCTTGGGGCTAATGTTTGCGTTACCCTTCATTTGGATGATCTCCACGTCCCTAAAGACAGCTGTAGATGTTTTTATGTTCCCTCCTAAGTGGATTCCCGATCCCATCATGTGGGTGAACTACAAAGAGCTATTTCGGGTGCTACCGTTTTTTCGGTTCTTCAAGAACAGCGCCTATATATCGTTCTTATGTACCTTTGGCCAAATAGCCAGTTGTGCGCTAGCCGCCTATGCATTTTCTAGGCCGAAGTTCTTTGGGCGGGACTTCCTGTTTTTTGTTCTCCTTGCAACCATGATGGTGCCTGGCCAAGTGACGATTATCCCTCGTTTTTTGATTATGCGGGCAATCGGATGGATGGACACACATCTGCCCCTGATCATCCCTTCGTTCTTAGGGGGAGCGTTTGGCACTTTCATGTTACGGCAGTTTTTCATGGGAATACCTAAAGAACTTGAGGATGCCGCAGCCATTGATGGCTGTAGCCGCTTTCGCACGTTTCTGGTCATCTATTTACCCCTTTCCAAGCCAGCTATAGCCACTTTAGCACTATTTGTTTTCATGGATGCGTGGAATGATCTGCTGAATCCCATCATCTACTTGTCAACGCCCTCCAAGATGACTTTGACAGTAGGCTTGACTCTCTTTCAGGGTGAGTATAGAACAGATTGGCATTTGCTCATGGCTGGAGCAGTGGTAAGCATTGTACCTACAGTGGTGGTTTATCTTGCCACACAAAAACACTTTGAAAGTGGCATTATGATGGGGTCCATCAAGGGTTAGGGGGAGCATTGTGATAAAGTTAGTGGCACTAGATTTAGATGGGACTTTACTGGATTGGCCAGGGGGAACCATTCATCCGACCACCATATCGATTTTGAATGACCTAGCTGGGCAAGGAGTCTTAATTAGCATCGTTACTGGTAGACCATATCTTAGAACTGTTTATCCTTTGGAGGTAAATGATCTGTACCCGGGGAGTACCTATCCTCACTACTTGGTCTGCGAAGAACGGGACATATATGAGCTAATCCATAGAGAATATCAGCCGTGGAAAAAACACAACCAAGCCGCACTAGCAGATGAAGTTGCGTTACTACCTTTGGGAAATGAGATGCTAGAGCACC
Source organism: Bacillota bacterium (assembly GCA_012798955.1). GTDB lineage: Bacteria > Bacillota > Limnochordia > DTU087 > DTU087 > JAAZMF01. Next base: position 3,605 of record JAAZMF010000216.1, read on the forward strand.
TTGAGAAAGTCCATCCCCAGCTCGAATTTTCCATCAATAATGGCTACTCCCAGCGGACTCGGGGGTTTGTAGAACTCTATTTTGTCCTAGAGGAAGAAGTGCTTACGGGTTTTGCCGCCCTCAGCGAGCTAATGGCAGATACACCTCTGAAGCCAGTGCGCAATGGCCGGGGAATTGCCTTAAGAAGCCGTTCTGTAGGTAAAGCCCATTGTGTACAGGAATTGGCGGCCCATTTGGGTATTGATATTGGGGCGGTGCTGGCCGTGGGGGACTCCCACAACGACGGGGAAATGCTAGCTTGTGGCCTGCGCCCCGCTACCACTTCTAATGCTGACCCTGAGATCAAAGAGATCGTGCAGTATCATAAGGGACACATAGCAAGTCTTTGTCGCAGTCAGGGAGTGGCGGAGATTTTGACTGGTCTGACCGAGAAGATAGCATAGTAGCTACCCACGACCAAAGTCGAGGGCTCCTCGGCCAAATGCTTTAGTTTGCTTTCGGGGTCATGGCTGTGGTGTTGTTGGTATGGGTTTTAACGTGGTGGATAGAGAGTAATGTATATCGAATGATTGCTCGATGCAGTTGATTATCCCCTACTGGGGGCTCAAAGGGGAATATATGTGCATGGCGATTTGGCCTATTAGTATATCTACAGTAATATGTCGGTCCAAGCCCCTAGACGAAGCTCTGAAGGCCATTGCGGCAGTCGGTATTCGCTATGTGGAGATCTTTCCGGGACATACATCCGCTTTAGTTGAAGAAGACTATAGGGCGCTTTTAACGGAGCTAGATTTACAGATTGGTACCATTCATCTACCTTTTGCGGGTATGGATATTACTAATCCTGATCATAAAGAGCGGCAAAGAGTCCTAGCTGCCTTAGCGGAGATTATCGCTGTAGCCCCTAGATACCAAGTGCCGGTTATCATTTTGCACCCCAATAGTTACCCTCGGGTTGACACTAAGAAAGAGTTTGACCAGCGACAAGACATTTTCATGGACAGTATTGCTTGGTTGATGGGCTATGCCCGGGGAGCTAATGTAAGATTTGCCGTTGAGAACATGATTGGGCCTCGGGGCACTCGCTTTGGTAGCGTCGCCGATGAAGTAATTGAGTGGGTAAAGGAGCAAGATAGTCCTCTTTTTGGTGTCTGCATCGATACTACCCATGGAATACTTAATGGCGAAGATATGGAAAGAGCTATTTTGGAGGCCGGGGATTTGCTCATCGCCATCCATGCCAGTGATAACGTGCCGGGTAAGCACCTCCATGCCATGCTAGGCAGGGGCGATGTGGATTGGCCAGGCGTTACCAGTGCACTGAGACAAGTGAACTACCAAGGCCTTTTCACCATGGAGATTTACGAAACTGATGCATGGGAAGCCGACTTAGCCATAGCCCGAACGCGGGCAGAGGAGGTTATCCTTCGGGGTTCTTCGGGTCTTGAGGAAAGTCACTATGCCCGTATTAGTGCTGACATGTAGATTATTACATCTAGGTCTGAGATTTGGGAATACGCAAACACGCAAGGCGAGATCACTTGATCTTGGAAAGCTAGAGCTTGCGGTCTTCACGTTGACTGGGAGACTGTGAACCGGTCAGTCGGTTTCGTGCAATGTTTACCTTGGTTTTGTTTTCGGGAAGCATCATATTCATAGGAACGCCTTGTCGTCTGTATACCTCCGGGAAAACCCTATTTAGCTTAGCGTCATTCTTAGCGTCATTCGAGTCAGTAGCTTGGAATGTCCTATATGGTTATGGTTAGGCCCTTACATGAGTGTACTTAATATTTCGTAAACTGGTGGGGAATATCCTGCAACTATGTTGGACATAGCGGATTTCTATCACCGTTTGCGGTGGACGTAATAGGGTATCCAGGGGAGATAGAGGTAACTCCTAAGGACGCTGAGGATGCTTTTCGTGGGGCCCAGGCAATCAAGGACCGTCATAGGGGCAGATAAGCCCCGTATCTTGAGATAAAGCTTGTGGTCGACGTTCTTCCTGCAACACGTGGTTTGTTATTACGCCTACGGGAGCTTACCCGACAAAGAAGTCACAACCTTAAATACAAAGAAGGAAAGTCGCCCTCTGAACGGAATGTTTATTATGGTGAGTTTGTCCGGGGGGCGAACGAAGTGTAGCGTGATCAAATGCTAATACGGATTGAGGTCAGTCATGCAATTGTCTATAGCTAATAACGCGTCAGTAAAAGATCAAAATCTAAAAGTAATCGTTAATTTGATACGCTCTAATGGTCCGGTCTCCCGAGCTGAAATCAGTCGGCAAAGTGGGTTAAGTCGGTCCACCGTAAGTGAATTAGTGGGCTTTTTGCTACGGCAGGGTATTGTCGAGGAAGCCGGGATTGGTGACTCTATTGGGGGTCGGCGTCCCATCTTGCTCAAGATCAGGGCTCGGGATCGGCTGATTGGGGCTATTCATGTTGATGATGACGGCTGTTTATATGGTCGCACAGAAGATTTGGCGGGCAATGCATCAAAAACGGCTTCAGCCAAGTCGGAAATGGCGGAGGATTTGGTAGCCACTATAGATGAACTTCTTGAAATCCTGACAGATGGAGACAAGACACGCCTAGCTTCTTTGGCCTTAGCACTACCGGGGATAATCTCGGGGGAGGGTGGCATATTGTCCGCTGTCAACCTGGAATGGAGCAATGTGCCCGTAGTTGTGCCCCTACAACGGCAGCTAGGTATTCCCATTAGGGCCGAAAATGCTACTGGTTTGGCAGCCTACGGGGAAATGTCTGCCAGAGATGGCGATATCCATAATTTGGTTTACTTGCGCATTGGCTCTGTGGTTGGCTCTGGTGTCGTAACCAACAATCAACTACATCATGGCCTACGGGGTAGCGCCGCTGAGATTGGCCATATGGTACTAGATGTTGGTGGCGAAGTGTGTAAATGCGGGCGTCGGGGATGCTTGGAGACCAAGGTGAGTCGCAGAGCTGCATTGCGATTACTAGCTGAGTCAGAAGGCAGCGCAGACCAAGACAGGATGGATTTGTATAACGTCTTTGAATACTTAGTTAACCAAGATAAATTGGGGTGTCAGACTGCCCGGGGCATTCTAATAGAAATAGCCGGCTATACAGCTAGTGCCATAGTGAATGTCCTGAATATCCTGGGGCCAGATACTGTGGTGGTGGAAAGCGCCCTTTGTGATTCGCACACGTTTTGGTCGGTCTTGGTTGAAAGGGTAGCCCAGGAAGCATTGCCTTTTGCTGAGGGTAAATACCAAGTGCTACCCTCACTGTTAGGTAGGCAAGCTGTTGTAATAGGTGCCATCGCCTATGCTACAAGGCTTTTTTACGAGCACAGCCAGATGTCCACTATGGGAATTTGAGGGGGTGACTCTAGGCATTTGAGGAGTTCCTATGGCACATAACGACGCTTATCAAGAAGGGAGTTAGAGTGCATGAAGCGGAATTTCGTGACTATTGTAGTGCTCCTAATGGTATTGATGGTGCCGTGTTTAGCAAGTGCCCAGACCATGGAAGCGTGGGCTCAGGATGTAATGGCAAAATGGGGAGGCACTGAGATCACAGCGGCTTTTGCCAGTCATCCATCCACAGAGGCATTTCAGGCCATGACGGCCGAGTTTGAAGAGCTAACTGGTATTAAGGTCAGCTGGGATGTGATGGAAGAGACGTACCTAAAGAACAAGCAGCTGATGGATTTTACAGGTAACAGCCGTCTGTTTGATGTCTTAATGGTAGACGGATTTTGGATTTCCGAGTATGCGCCCAAGAAAGTAATCGCCCCACTATCTCCATACATCCATGCCGATACTACTCCACCGTGGTTCGATTACGAGGACATTATGCCAGCATACCGCAATGGTATCGGTGCATATGAGGGAGAGGTGTATGGGATACCCACGGCCGGGGAAACGAGGTTCGTGGGTTACCGCAAGGATCTATTTGATAAATATGGTAAGACTCCCCCTAAGACTCTTGACGAGCTTATGGAACTGGCTAGGTTTTTTAATGGCAAAGAGCCTGACCTATACGGCATTGCTATGCGGGCGCAGCGGGGCATCCATTTTGCTTCAGGTTGGTTGACCGTCACCTACAACTTCGGTGATGGATTTTTAGACCAAAAGACCTGGGAACCTTTGATGACTAGCCCCGGTACAGTTGAGTCGCTGAAGTATTTTGTTGAGCTTATGAAATGCGCCCCTCCTGATGTAGCCACGTACACGCATGAGGAAGCTACTTCAGCCTTTATGGCGGGGAGGACTGCCATGTGGTTTGACGCAACGGCCTTAGTGTCTTGGATCATGGACCCGGATAAATCCAAGGTGCATGATCGGGTAGCATTCGCACCACCCCCAACTGGGCCAGCAGGTGATGCCGGTGTATTTGCTGGTTGGAATATGGCGATCGCCTCCGGTTCACAGAAAAAGGATGCTGCTTGGGCTTTCATCACCTTCATGACGAGTAAGGCCAAGGCCAAGGACTATGTCCTCCATGGTGGTGTACCTACTAGAACATCGGTATATCAGAATCCGGAATTGGTTGAGAGGGATCCCTCCTATCCAGTGCAGCTAGCTTCATTTGATAAGGCCAATGCCCTTGTCGAAAGAGGATTAGCTTGGATTCCACCAACACCGGAGCTGGGCAAGGTTCTAGACAGAACAGGATATTGGGGTAATGTGGCTTTGATCGGTGAGCTCTCACCGGAGGAAGCATGCAGGCGAGCACAGGCGGAACTAGAGGATATTATGGAATAGGTCAAGGTATTGGATATACAGGGGGGGCCGTGTGCCCCCCAATCTTTATCGTGTCAGCGACCGGTTGAAAAGTAAGGGAAAAGGGAGGTATCGCTATCACAACGAACACATCAACTAAGCGGCGACAATCATGGTTGGCCAAGAACCCACATAAGATGTATATCTTGCCGGCTGTCATCGTCCTAGCTGTGTTAACCATTCTCCCCGGCCTTTTCCTATACTACGTTAGCATCACGAACTATGAGTTAGGTGAGGTATGGGCAGGCCATAAGCTTGTGGGCTTAAAGAACTATGTCCGGTTGTTTAGTGGCAGGGACTGGGAATTCTGGCCTTCCGTTCGTATAAGTCTAAGATTCATGGTGTTAGCCACAACTTTGGAGACGCTGTGTGGGTTTGTTGTCGCACTACTTTTGAACCAGGAATTCCGCTTCAAAAGCGTTGTCTTTGCCTGTCTGTTGCTCCCCATCACAATCACGCCTAGTATAGTAGGTCAGATGTGGAAGCTCATGTATAACGCTGAGTACGGGGTGCTGAACTATTTCACTCAGGCTCTCTTTGATACCAAGATTACGTGGCTAGGTCCACAATTAGCCTTTGCATCGACTCTGCTAGTTGATGTCTGGCAGTGGACACCGTTCATGGCGCTGATTATCTATGCCGGATTGCGTTCTGTGCCTGCAGAACCCTATGAGGCGGCTTTGGTCGATGGTGCCAATGCTATACAATCTTTTCGGTATGTCACATTGCCACTCTTGCGGCCCCTGCTGATGCTGGCCATTCTATTTCGCTCAATGGATTCTTTGAAGCTTTTTGATGTTCCTTTTGTCTTGACACAGGGGGGGCCGGGAAGTGCTACTGAATTGCTGAGTCTGCATGTCTATCGCCTTGGCTTTGCCCAGACCGGGTGGGTGGCTAGGGCATCAGCTACCGCAGTTGTACTGTTAGTCATGATCGTCGTCTTGAGTCAAGTATTGGTGCGCTATGTTCGTGAAGGGAGCGATGCCCTATGAGTCATCGTGCTTGGCGACGAATTAGGCGGGGTCTAAATGGTCTAGTACTACTTGCGGTAGCGGCTATCGCAACGTTTCCCTTCATATACATGATCATAGTTAGCCTTAAGCCCAGGGTACTGACATATGATCCAAGCATTTGGGTATTTGAGCCAACCTTGGAGAACTATGTGTCCATATTCAAGACCCGCAACTTGCTACATTTTGCCAAAAACAGTTTCATCGTGGTGATTATGACCACGGTGATCTCGCTGACACTAGGTAGCTTAGCGGCCTATGGATTTGCTCGTTTTTCTTTTAAGAAGAAAGAGGACCTAGCCTTCTGGATTCTCAGCCTGAGGATGTTGCCACCAATGGCAACAGTGATCCCGTTCTTTATTCTGGCGAGACTCACTGGAATTCTTGACACACATCTGGTGCTGATCCTGTCATATATGACCTTCAACATCCCCTTTTCCATCTGGATGATGCGGGGGTTTTTCGAGGAGATTCCCCGACAAATAGAGGAAGCGGCCTTAGTCGATGGCTGTACCCATTGGCAGGTTCTAACCAGAGTGTTGCTGCCTCTGTCTATTCCGGGACTAACGGCTACAGCCATTTTCTGTGTGATTCAATCCTGGAATGAGTTTACTTTTGCCCTTTTCCTAACAGGGGTAAGTGCTCGCACCTTGCCCACCACTGTCACCTTTTTCCTGTCGGTTACTGGCGTGATCTGGGGAGAAATGGCTGCGGTAGGGGTTGTGACGGCATTGCCTGTCTTGGTTTTTGCTATGTTAGTCCAAAAACATATGATCAGAGGACTTACGTTTGGGGCAGTGAAGCAATAAGGAGCATTGTGGTGGGCGGGCTAAGATTGGAAGA
>JAAZMF010000217.1 GCA_012798955.1 Bacillota bacterium
AAGGGCCTATTAGTGAACAGGTTCTCCGGGAATGTGGACCGTGTCAGCGGTGATTTCTCAGGGGTAGTAAAGGGTGGTCATTACATCAAAGCCGGCAAAGTTGTGTGCCCGGTCAAAGAAGTCATGATCGCCGGGAACATTTATGCACTGCTCAAGCAAGTCGTAACTGTATCTAAGGAACACATCGATGTCGAAGGTGCGAGACTCCCTTACATTCAAATCGAAGGTTGTTCCATAACTGGCAATTAAACACGGGCGGATTTCCGAATGACAGTAGAGCCGTGGCACCATCAGACCGATGTGCGGCGGCTCATTCGAATCCTCGCCGCTTCTCCGACCACTTCATACTAGCGATTCGCTTTGAAGCCCGTGAATAGCCTGGCTCCGAGTGCATTGCTTCCCCTAAGAAGTCCCCTCTTGCCGCAATATCACATGGTCCCGCTCAATATACAGATTATACAATTAATGATATACTAAGGCCTAGCCACTAGGCCAGAAATACCGCATGCACGTAGTCTAAGGACTCATAAACACCCCATACAAAGGAGATGAAGTCTTGAACCATATTATTGACACTATCAATCGGCGGACCTCCTTGCGGCACTACAAGGAGACTCCCATCAACGAGGAGCACCTAGATATCCTGTTACATTCAGCGATGCGTGCGCCAACTGCCGGGAACATGATGCTTTACTCAATTTTGGTGATCAATGACCAAGCAACCAAGGATACTTTGAGCAAAACCTGTGACAACCAGCCATTCATCGCAAAGGCACCTTTGGTACTAGTTTTCCTCGCCGATATCCAGCGCTGGTTTGACTATTACCGTATCTCCGGAGTAGAGGAGTTTAGTGCCCGCAAGGGTCTTGACTTCAAGGGACCTGATCTCGGAGATCTGTTTATCTCAGTAAGTGACGCACTAATCGCTGCACAGAATGTTGTGATTGCGGCAGAAAGCCTAGGTATCGGCTCCTGCTACATAGGGGACATCATGGAGAACTATGAGACACACCAGAGGCTGTTTGAGCTACCTGAATTCGCCTTCCCCGTAGGGATGCTTTGCTTGGGCTACTACCCAGATGGATATGAACCCAAGGTGCGCTCCAGATTTGAACGGGAGTACGTAGTATTCCAGGAAAAATACCGCACCCTTAGTGAAGCCGAGCTGAAAGAGATGTTTGCCGAAAAAGAAGCGACCTTCCCCCGCACCAACAAATATGGGGCAGAAAACGCTGCACAGTTCAATTTTGCTCGCAAGCAAGGTGCGGAATTCGCCAAGGAAATGCATCGCTCGATTAGGAAAGCCATGGAGAACTGGCAGGGACGCCAGCTCTAGATAGAGGGTGCCTATGGTCGCCTTCCTATCAGTATTGCTATAGCTCTTTTCCGAAGTACCAGGCTGTGCTTCTACTTGAGAAAAGGCGGGGGCCACCCCTTCTGTGTGTCCCCTCCCTTTGTCCATCGGAAATCACACCGAGCCTGACCCTCGGCCAAAGTGCTGGTTCTAGCAAATCCCCAGCCGGTGGTTCGGTGGGTAACGAAATCTACATCTTTCATCGCTTCTGCAAAGAAACCTCCCCAAGCCTTTGCTCCAGCCAAAGATCGCCATTTACCAGACTACCCACAATCGAAGTATCACAGACTAGGCAGGAATCACCTAAACATGGCCGAATATCTAAGGAGTATCGATAGCCTCTGCTTTTCATTGCTATCATTGACAAATGAATATCGATCTTTAGGTGCCTCAGCTTTTTTGAGGAGAATAGGGAAGTTGGGCGAGCATACTAGTTCGTAACCACGCGGTCGCGCCACTGTCGCCGGGGAAAAGCCATTATCCACTTGCCATGTGCTGGGAAGGATATGGCTAAATGATGAGCCGGCAGCCAGGAGACCTGCCTAAGGATAAACCAAAAACCTTCGCGGAAAGGGGATGGTATGCGAGAGCTTGGCTAATATGAGAGAATCCTCGTATTACTAGGTAGCGTAATCCTCTAACCTGATGGGAAGAGGATTTTTTGTTAGAGCAATTCCAGTTTATTGGGTAAACAATGGGAGCATGAGCAAGAAATCGCGAGATCTACGGAAATCTTCATAGTAATAAGCCACCGGGATATACGAAAGGGGAGTGAACTAGTGCCAGCCTTGTCAGGCTGAATACTAGATGGTCTATGAAAAGAACTAGATTGATGCTGACTGCTGTTGTCATCGTGCTTGCCATTGCATTTTCCGGCTATACTGCAAATAGTAGTTTTTCGGTGACTGATCAAATCGGCAGGAATGTAACCTTCGAGCAGATCCCAAACCGGATCGTCTCTCTGGCTCCAGGCAATACCGAGATTCTCTATGCCTTGGGGTTATCTGATCGAGTCGTTGGTGTATCCACGTATTGTGACTATCCCGAAGAGGCAACGACAAAGCCCAAAATTGGCGGGTTTTCCGAAGTAAGTATAGAAGCTGTTGTTGCCCTAGAGCCCGATGTAGTCTTCGCTACTGCGGGAGTACAAGACAGAGCGGCCGAGCACCTTACCCAGCTGGGCATCGAGGTCATCACCCTAGACGCCACGAGTCTTACCGAAGTCATGGATGGCATAAATCTTGCGGGCATTGTGACAGGGCAACAGGCAATCGCCGAGGAACTAGTAGCAGATATGCAGAGCCGCATGTACAAGGTACAGTCTGCCATAGAGCCTTGGTCATCCGAGAATCCCCGTACCGTATTCTATGAAGTCTGGTATGATCCGCCCATTAGCGTGGGCCCCGGATCATTTATTCATGACCTTATTGAGCTAGCCGGTGGAGTCAATATCATGGCCAACAGTGATAGCTCATACCCCATTGCCAATCTGGAAGAGATCATCCATAGCAACCCTAGCGTGATCGTCTACGCCCACGGTGCCATGTCCACCGCCCAAGTAGGCGAGAGAGACGGATGGCGCCAGATGGAGGCAGTGCGCACTGGGCGGGTAACATGCCTAGATGATGAGAATATCCTAGTGCGTCCAGGTCCTCGCATCATACAAGGTCTAGAAGCCATGGCACAATCCATATATCCGGAGGCATTTGCAAAGTGAACAAATCAAACCACCTGATCTTAGTTACCGGCGGCGTACGTAGTGGTAAGAGTCGCTGGGCCGAGGCCCTTGCCAAACAAATGGGTGGTCCTGTGGCGTACATAGCCACAAGCCAAGTGGAAGATCACGAAATGGCAGAACGAGTCCGTCGCCACAAGGAGCGGCGGCCGGCAAACTGGACTACTTTGGAGGCTCCATGGGATCTAGCAGAAGCAATTCGGCATTTGCCCCAAGATACCAAAACTGTGCTCATCGATTGCCTAGGCGTATTCGTGAGTAATCTTATGCTTAAAATCGCAGGTGACAGTGATCCCACACTGCCAAAAGTAGAAACAGAGGTCCTAGGTGCAATCTGGTCTTTCCTACAGGCTCAGGCCACCATGCCAGGGACTGTTATTGTAGTTACCAATGAAACAGGATTAGGCGTCGTACCCCCCTCTGCCTTGGGTCGGGCCTTCCGGGACTATCTGGGGTGGGCCAACCAAATAGTAGCCGCCGCGGCCGACACCGTATACCTTACAGTTGCCGGCATTCCGTTGCTAATCAAGGGTGGCGTAGCGTCGGCAGCGTCAGAAGCAAGTCCTAGTCCCTACGAGACGGTCAAACAAAATCGCGCATCTTGGACGGTAATCCCCGGGGGGAATCAGCATGACAAGTGATCTGCTTGGCAAATGCCTCATGATTCAAGGAGTAGCCTCCGGTGTCGGCAAAAGCCTATTGGCAACTGGTCTATGCCGAATCCTAGCTCAAGACGGATTGGGGGTGGCGCCCTTCAAGGCGTGGAACATGACGACACACTCATATACCACCGCCCATGGACTTGAGATCGGCTGGTCCCAAGGGATTCAAGCTGAAGCGGCCGGGATAGACGCCACTGGCCATATGAATCCCTTTCTCCTTAAACCAAGCACCCAGGGCAAAACCCAAATCCTGATTAGAGGGGTGCCTTGTCTAGATGAAACCTTAAGGGATATACACAAACTGCCCCCCAGCGGACCATGGCCAATTATCGCTGAATCTCTAGATATCTTGCGAAGACAGTATGATGTCATCATCATGGAAGGGGCAGGTAGTCCCGCCGAAATTAATCTAAAGGACCGTGATGTAGCAAATATGGGCGTAGCTCGGTTAGCCCATGCTCCCGTCATCCTGGCAGCTGATATCCATCGAGGCGGTGCCCTGGCCGCCCTGGTAGGCACTTGTGACCTCTTGGATGCGCAGGAAAACCGACACATTGTCGGCTTTGTGATCAACAAGTTCCGAGGAGATTTCGACATCCTCCGTCCCGGTCTTGCCGTGGTGGAAGAGATGACAGGTAAGCCCGTCTTGGGAGTCATACCATATATCCCAGGAATCAATCTAGGCGAAGAGGATGCTGTCGGCCAAGAGATGGATAATCGAGGTGCGAGTGACATCAATGGCCAAACAGTGCCTCCTGCCGAAGAACGGGCCAAACACCTAGATAAGTTAGCTGATGCAATAAGGAGTAGTTTGGATATAGAACAAATACATCAGATCATAGGGAGCGGCATCGGCAGAATCTAGATGCCTGAAGATACCAAGCAAAGGATTTGGACTCAAGTGCAGATATACATAGGGGTGAAATCATATGGGACATACCTTAATGATTCAAGGGTGCGCTTCCGGCGTCGGCAAGAGTTTGATTACAGCGGCTTTGTGCCATATTTTCAGGACGGATGGGTGGCGAGTAGCCCCCTTTAAAGCCCAAAACATGGGCTCCGAGTCCTTCATTACGCCGGATGGTAAAGAGATCTGTGCTGTCCAGGCATCACAAGCCCAGGCCGCCGGGATAGCCCCATCCCCGGACATGAATCCGATATTCCAAAAGCCTGTCACCGATACTGTCGCCGAAGTTATTGTCCGGGGCGAATCCATAGGCACCATGACTGCCAAAGAATACCTTCATTTTAAACAAGCAAGGGGCAAAGTCATTGTAGCAGAATCCCTCGACCAACTGCGACAGGAATTCGAGGTGATTATCCTAGAAGGAGCCGGTAGCCCGGCAGAAGTGAACCTTAGGGAGCACGATTTGGTGAATATGACCGCTGCGGCCCTAGCCGATGCCCCAGTCATATTGGTTGGGGATATCGATCAAGGTGGCGTTTTCGCCTATATCCAAGGAACTATGCTTCTCTTAACCGAGGAAGAACGAGTCCGGGTTAAAGGTGTGCTTATCAATAAATTTCGAGGGGATCGGGCTTTGCTAGAGCCGGGCCTTAGCATGCTAGAAGAGCGAATCGCCCGGCCGATATTAGGGGTTATTCCCCATATAAATGACATTTCCATACCCCTTGCTGCCGAGACTATTCGACGTTCTATATCAATGGAAGAGATCTACCGCATTGTGGGTCTATCGCCCCGAACCTTGGCCCCGAACCTTGGGTTCGAATGTTCTTGATGATAGAAACCACACCCCAATGCGTTACTAGGAGGTGCGCCCTTGCATCCCTTACATAGGCCGATGATGCAAGTCATCGTAGCTCTTATCGTGGATCTCGTTGTGGGAGATCCCGATTGCATCACCCATCCCGTGATTATCATGGGACAGCTGATTGCTGGGACTGAGAACATGCTTAGGCGGGAGCAGCAGACTGCTAAGGTGCAGAAAATGGCTGGGATATCGCTTGTGCTAATCACAATCAGCCTTTCCTACGGTTTAGGGAGAATTCTAGTGACCATAACTAGTAGCATCCACAAAAACCTTGGCATTGCAACCTCAATCTGGCTAATCTCCACTACCATTGCCGCCAAAGGACTTAGGCAAGAAGCGATGGCTATCTACCAGTTGCTCAAAACCGGAGAGCTAGACGGAGCTCGCCGTGCAGTAGGTAGAATCGTGGGTCGAGACGTGGCCAACCTAGATGAAGCTAGCGTGATCCGGGCAACAGTGGAATCAGTGGCAGAGAATACTGTAGATGCTGTAACCGC
>JAAZMF010000218.1 GCA_012798955.1 Bacillota bacterium
ACGTACCAAGCCCGGCTCAACATACTGTATTGGTACCAAGCCTTGTAGAAAGAGAATCATGCAAGAGATTGTCGGGTTAGGTAAGGGAGGTGATAGCGTCCCGGTAACAGAACGGGCTCAATTTCCCAGGGAGTCTTTAAACCGTTTGAGACCATCCATAACATAATCATGGAGATCACCCCTCCCAGAAAAAGGGATTTGGCCCTTGAAAGACCCAGACTTGACAAAACTGCCTTGTAACAGTAGTATTAAAGTCGACTGATACTTAAACCGCTTCAAATAATAGACTCTCTTAATATACTTAAGCCCAAGACAATACCGTCACACCGTTCTCAACTAATCACTATAGAATCTGGGTGATTTCATACACATAGGCGCAAACATAGATATGATCGTAGTTTGAGATGCAAAACCATATTATGGTTAAGCATATTACATTGTCTTGCCTTGTTGTGAGCAATCATACGCAAAGCTGCTACTGCAAGGTAGTCCTTCATTTGAGGGGGGTGATAGCGAGAACGGCACCGGGTAGGTAGTATCGTCGTAGATGTCGTCGTCGTAGCACTAATCCAACTAACTCAAGGAGTGAGCATTCATGTATCGAAATAAGCGTGTAGTTGTTAGCTTAATCGTTGCTTTAGTTTTGCTCATGTCGGCCAGTGTATCGATTCATGCGGCCGAATTGTGGCATTACTGGTTATCTGGTGGGGAGAAGGAAGCACTAGACGCCTTTTTGGACAAAGCTAGAGAGTTGTACCCGAATTCTGAGTTTACCGAACGGGGTATTCCAGGATCAACCTCGGAGATGAGACGGCAACTAGGTGCCGCCTTCATGGCCAACGATCCCCCTGAGTCTTACCAAAGTGCAATCGGCTATGATATGAAGTCGTATGTTGACGCCGGTCGGCTAGAGCCTATTGATGATATTTGGGATGCTATCAATGGCGATGAAGTATTTAGCGAAGGCCTACGGAACATGGTAAAGTTTGATGGCCATGCCTATGGTATTCCCCTAAACACCCACGTCATCAGCCACATCTTCTACAATAAGGCAATTTTTGATAAGTATAATCTTACTCCACCAACAACGTGGGACGAGTATAAGCAGGTTTCTAAGACCTTGCGGGATAATGGCATTGAGCCCTTTGCTGCAGCCACTGGCTGGACGGCTGCTCAGTTTTACGGTTGCTTGGTCACGGTGCTGGGTCCTGAAGGCTACCTAGCTCTTGGTAATGGTGATCTTGCTTTCACCGATCCAAAGGTGCGGGAAGCCTTTAAGCTATATGGAGACGCCTTTGTCAGCTCCTATATGTTTGGTTGGTCTGGGTACGGATGGGCCGAGGCTGCCAACGAAGTCATCAATGGCAATGCCGCCATGTACCTCAACGGTGACTGGGTAGTTGCTTACTTTGAGCAGAGTGGTTGGACACCAGGCGAGGATTTTGGTTTCTTCCCGACACCTGGTACCGAAGATGTAATCATTATCCAGGTTGACGCACTCGCAGCTCCCAAGGGTGCTAAAGACGCAGAAGGCGCACGCAACCTACTGATGGTAGCGGGCGGAGTTGAGGGGCAAAGCGCATTTAACCAGTACAAGGGTTCAGTTGCTGCTAACCTGAATGTAGAGCCTGACATTTACAACCCCATCCTCCGGGAAACCTATGAGCGTTTCCAGAGAGTGAACGAAGAGGGCACAGTATTGCCTAACCAGCTTTTCATGCTGCCTCCTGGGCTATACCAAGAGTTCACCAAACAGGTAGAAATGTATGCTCTTAATCCCACCGACAAGGTGCTCGATGGCGTTCTCAAGACCCTCGAGGCCATGCGGCAGGATTTGATCAGCGAAGGTGCCTTCGTGAAATGGTCTGATATGTAACTATGTAACTGAGGGAGGGGGTCTATTGTGATCCCCTCTTTCTCCAAATGAAGTGCTCAAAGATTGAGATCGCATTAATGAGGTGAACCTATGAAGCTGGCAACGGAAAAAAGGCTAACGTTTTCCGTGTTTCTGTTCATACCGGTAGTTACTTTTGCAGTCTTTGTTATCTATCCCATTTTGCAGAGCATAATGTTATCATTTCATCGATGGGATGGTATTTCGCCGGCTCTCACGTACGTTGGCTTCCAGAATTACCAGAAGCTGTTCGCAAATCCAAGATTTTGGATTGCCATAGCCAATAACGCCAAATGGCTCGTCTTTTCGCTCCTGGTTCCCACTGCCCTGGGATTGTTTCTGGCCCTTTTGATAGACCAGAAGATAAAAGCAGAGTCTTTGTTTCAGACAATCTTCTTTATACCATACACGATTACTCCAGTGGCTGTGGCTGCTGTTTGGCGATGGCTGTTTGAGCCGAGAAATGGGTTGCTAAACAGATTTCTGATAGAGATTGGGTTAAGGAAATATATGCAGATCTGGATCGGCGATCCCAACATCGCAACCTACTCCATCATGCTATCTAGTCTATGGTGGACAACGGGTTTCGCTCTAGTACTTTATATATCGGGTCTGCGGGGCATACCGTCAGAGCTGATTGAAGCTGCGGAAATCGACGGAGCAAATTTCTTGCAAAGATTTCGTTCGGTCATTTTTCCCCAACTGCTCCCGTCGACTATAGTTGTTCTGGCCATGTCTGGAATAGGCGCCATGCGTGTTTTCGATCTTGTCTACTCCCTTACTCGGGGTGGTCCGGGATACGCCACCGAAGTGCTAGCCACAATGATGTTTGATGTTTCCTTTAACAGATTTGAAATGGGGCTAGGTAGTGCTATTGCGGTAGTTCTTTTCTTGCTATCGGCAGTCATTATTCTGCCATATGTATACCACACTAGTCGGAGTCTGGAGGAGATCAGATATTGAATAAGAAGCAGATTCTGCGGGTGTTGCTTTATGTCGTATTGATCTTGGCGGCGCTTCTCTTTGCTATACCCCTCGTGGTGATGGTGATTACCTCTATAAAATCACCGGCCGAGGTGGTAAATACTTTCGCGTTGCCAAAAGGAATTCATGTCGAGAACTATACAAAAGCCTTTGGAGTCATCGGTCGCGGGTTATTAAATAGCATCTTCATGACGGTGCCTGCTGTATTGATTTCCGCCTTTGTGGGCTCGTTAGGTGCATACCCGCTATCACAATTTCGGTTCAAGGGCGACTCTGCGGTTTACATGTTTCTATTAGCAGGGCTATTTATACCGACACAGATCGTAATCATCCCACTATTTCAGATCATGCGCACGCTGAAACTGTATGATACGTATATGGGGATGTGGCTAGTTCATACTGTGTACGGTATACCCATATGTACGTTCTACTTGCGGAACTTCTTTGCCACGATTCCCGGTTCGCTTTTGGAGGCCTCTCTCATCGACGGGTGCTCCATAGCGGGGTACTATTTCCGCATATTGCTTCCTTTAGCAAAGCCGGGGTTTGCTGCAGTCATCATTCTTCAGGCCCGCTCCATTTGGAATGACTTACTGTTTGGTCTTACCTTGACCAGAAGTGAGTACATTAGGCCGGTCACTGTGGAACTTGCGACATTTGTTGGCCAAACCGACGTCCAATATGGTCAACTTATGGCAGCGACACTGCTCTCGATTTTACCGACCATCATCGTGTTCCTTATTTTCAGGAGACAGTTTATTAGTGGTGTTCTCGGCGGTGCCGTGAAAGGTTAAAGGAAGGCGGTATTTACAGTGGCGCTTAAAGTAGGGATTCAACTATATTCAGTACGTAACGCTCTCAAGGCTGATCCGTATGGAACCTTAGCGAAAGTTGCTGAGGCCGGTTATAAGTATATCGAGGCTGCCAACCACGATGCCCTATCTGACCCGGGTGTGGGGTTTGGTGTGCCAGCTAGCGACATGAGAGCTACCCTTGAACGCTTGGGTATGTCGATTGTTGGGTGTCAGATCTATCCGCTGGAACCGGAACGTCTGGGTGCGATCCTGGATTACCACGCAGCTGTGGGTAACAAGCACATCGGCTATGATATGGGTTTTTACCCATATGATGATTTAGATCATATCCTCCGACAGTGTGAACTCTTTAACAGTCTAGGGGAGATGTGCAAAGAGCGGGGTATCCGCTTTCATTACCATAATCATTATCAAGAATTCCAGAGATTTAGGGGAAAGACGGTATATGACATCATTATGGAAAACACCGATCCGTCTTTGGTGTTCATTGAGCTAGATACCTATTGGGCATATCGTGGTGGCCAAGATCCAATAGAGCTCATCGATAAATACAAGGATCGCATCGTGCTCCTACATCAAAAGGATTTTCCCAAAGATGCCCCTCAGCCTCTTGTCATGTCTGATGGCATCGTCGATTTTGGTAAAGATATTACCATAGAGGAGTTCAGTTCTACAAAGGATCCACTTTGCTTTACGGAAATTGGGACAGGTATCTTGCCAATTCAGGATATTATCAATGCAGCGCAGGCTGTACCAAATCTGGAGTATATCATTTTGGAGCAAGACCATACCCAGCTTGACGAGATCGAATCTATCAAGGTCAGTATGGAGGCCTTCCGCAAGTTTTCGGGGGTCAAATGGGCATAAATAAAGGCATAACAATGGAGGTTGAATCAGTATGGCATTGAAAGTAGGTATTCAGCTTTACTCCGTAAGACAGTCGCTTAAAGCAGATCCCTATGGTGTTTTAGCCAAGGTCGCTGAAGCCGGGTACAAGTATGTAGAGGCGGCTAATCACAATGCCCTGGAAGATGCTGGTGTTGGGTTTGGTGTCCCCGCTGACGCCATGCGAAAGAGTCTGGAAGATTTGGGCATGAAAATTGTTGGATGTCACATTAATCCACTTGAGCCGACCAGGATCAACGCAGTGCTGGATTACCATGAGGCTTTAGGCAACAAGAATATCGGTTGTGATATAGAGTTTTTCCCGTACAATGACATTGACTTTGTACTTCGTCGGTGTGAGCTCTTCAACAGGGTAGGGGAAATGTGTAAAGAGCGGGGTATGCGCTACTATTACCATAATCACTACCAGGAATTCCAAAGATTCGGTGACAAGACAGTATATGACATCATCATGGAGAATACTGACCCATCCTTGGTCTTTATTGAGCTGGATACTTATTGGGCCTATCGCGGTGGCCAGGATCCAATAGATCTTATCAATAAATACAAAGACCGCCTCGTGCTCTTGCACCAAAAGGATTTTCCAAAAGATGCACCCCAACCTCTAGTGATGTATGACGGTATCGTGGACAAGAACAAGAACATTGACATGGACCTTTTCATGGAGACTAAGGAAGCGCTGTGCTTCACTGAGATCGGAACGGGTACCTTGCCCATTCAAGATATCATCGATGCAGCCCAGTCTGCTCCCAACCTAGAGTATATCGTCCTAGAGCAAGACCACACCCAACTTGATGAAGTGGAATCCATTAATGTTAGTATGAAGGCGTTCCGGAAGTTCTCTGGAATCCAGTGGGAATAGAGATCTTAGGCGACAGGGAGGAAGCGCTATGCGGATTGCTGTGGGTGGCATGTCCCACGAGACTAACACGTTTACTTATCTAAAAACATCACTGGAGGATTTTCAAATCGCCGAAGGTGATGCCATGCTGGAGATTCCGGAAGCGGTAAGAAACACGTCGCTTCAGGGGATAATCGAGACTTTGAAGGCAAATGATGTTGAAATCGTACCTACCTTATACGCTAGAACGCTACCATCGGGTACCATCGAACGGGATGCCTACGAAAACATGAAAGGTCGATTGCTGGAGGGACTCGCGAACGGTGGAGATCTCGATGCTGTAGTGCTGGCGATGCATGGTTCGATGTTTGTCGAAGATGTCGGGGATGCCGATGGGGATCTGTTGGAGTCCATCCGCAATATAGTTGGCCCTAACATACCCATCATCTGTGCCTTAGATTTACATGGTACAATCACAGAGAAAATGGTGAGTAATGCCAATGCTTTTGTGGGGTATAGGACTGCGCCTCATATTGACACAAAGGATACCGGTGAGAAAGCCGCTAAGCTTGCGCTAATGGCTCTTAGCAACTCCTTGGAATTGTCTATGAGTTGGGTTAGTATCCCCATGCTGGTATCGGGAGAGCAATCAGAGACCAAA
This sequence comes from Bacillota bacterium, assembly GCA_012798955.1. Classification (GTDB taxonomy): domain Bacteria; phylum Bacillota; class Limnochordia; order DTU087; family DTU087; genus JAAZMF01. The sequence goes on from JAAZMF010000218.1 coordinate 6,102, forward strand.
TCCCGACCCACTTCGGACATCGTAGCCCAGCTAAGACATATGCCTTCAACTGGGGGGGATATCATCTCGTCATCTATCTTCCTCGGATTCCCTTGGGCTGATGTGCCTTATAACTGTGTGAGCTCAATCGTTGTTACCGCTAAAGAGGCAACAGCGGCTGGTGAGCGAGAGGCCAAGCGACTAGCACAACTTATCTGGGACAAGCGCCATGAATTCACCTTCACGACCGAGGCCTATAGCCTTGAAAAATGCTTAGATATAGCCGAGAATGAGACTTCACGACCGGTGATTATCGCCGATGGTGGAGATAACCCTACGGCTGGAGCATCTGAGGACCTTACCAATGCTCTGGAGGTAATGATAAAAAAGGAAGTCAAGCATGCGTTGTTCGCTGTTGTGGTGGACAAGTTAGCTTATGAGAAATGTGTGGCTGCTAGAGCCGGTAGTTACGTTGATCTTAAGCTTGGCCGGGTAAATCCCACTGAGGAGCCAGCACTGCCACTAGCTGTACGTGCTTATGTGGAGAGCATCGGCATAGGTAAGGGAATCCCCAGTGCAGTTATTAGAATCGATGATATACGGGCCATAATAACTACAACTCGCACAGATGTCTATGATCCAGAGTTTCTGACTGATCTAGGACTCGACCCCATGGATTACAAAGTGATAGTTGTGAAAAGTGGGTACTTAAGCCCGGCTTATACTGCCCTCACGAAACGGCCCATGCTAGCTTTGACACCGGGGGATACGAACTTGCTCCTGGAGTCTATCCCTTACAAGGTGACTCCCCGTCCTATCCATCCTTTGGATAAGGATTTCGACTGGGAGCCTAAGGTTCAGTAAGGGGCTCAGTGCACCGGTTCTCTGGGGCGCAATGGATATACCTACGCAAGCCTCTGCTTGTTGATAAATCTTCCAGGTACGGGTATCATGGATGGTAGTGAATGCGTGCATGCATGCATTCACTACCATTGACTTTACTATTCCCCTAGGGAGAGGAGAGAAGGCCCTCGCTTTTGCCAACTAGGCAAAAATGGAGTGCCGAACACATGAACATCTTGGTTACCGGAGGGGCCGGCTATGTAGGTAGCCATGTGGTAGAGGAACTGCTCAAGACTGGTAAGCACCAGATAGTGACTCTAGATAATCTCCAAAAGGGCCACCCTGAGGCAGTCTTGGGGGGCGAATTCATCAAGGGTGATCTTACAGACACCAAGCTACTAGATGAGATCTTCCGGGAGCATGCCATCGAAGCCGTGGTACACCTTGCGGCAGATAGCCTTGTAGGTGAATCAGTTGAGCACCCCGGCAAATACTTTCACAACAACCTAGTCAATGGACTTAATCTACTTAATGCCATGGTACGCCATGACGCCAAATACATAGTTTTCTCGTCTACAGCTGCTGTTTATGGAGAACCAGTTAGAACGCCCATCGACGAAGATCACCCCCATGTACCTACAAATCCCTATGGCGAAAGCAAGCTGTTTTTTGAAAAGATCATGGCCAGATATGAGCATGCCTATGGGCTAGGACATATATCCCTAAGGTACTTTAACGCCGCCGGGGCTTCACAAAGTGGAGCCATCGGCGAAGATCATAGACCTGAGACCCACTTGATTCCCATTGTGCTTGAGGTCGCCTTGGGTCAACGGGAGCATGTGGCCATATTTGGTACAGATTACGATACCCCTGACGGCACCTGCATTAGGGACTATGTGCATGTTACAGACCTTGCTAATGCCCATTTGTTGGCTTTAGATGCCTTGGCTAGTGGGGCGCCTTCCACCGCCTATAACCTTGGCAATGGTGAAGGCTTCAGTGTAAGGGAAGTCATAGATATGGTGGAACAGGTTGTCGGTAGGTCCTTGCCCCAGGTAGAAGGGACAAGACGGGCAGGAGATCCGGCAGTGCTTGTAGCCAGTTCCCGGCGCATTATGGAGGAGCTAGGTTGGCAGCCTAGATATCATGATCTTAAGACCATTGTGCAGACGGCCTGGGATTGGCATAAGAGGCGCCCCCATGGGTTTGGTGAGTAGCAATCGTTGCAAGACGAGTTGCTAGGGTGGGCCTTGGGGATCGATTGGGCAGGATTGTGAAGAAGGAGGAGAAGAGGAGCACACCGCATGAAGTTGATAGCGGAGTGCCTAGGGGCATGGAAAAGGAAAAGATCATCAAGGATGATGGACGCTACTTGATTTACTACCGATTTGGTGATGAACCAGAAGGACCTCGCCGAGGTAAGCAAACATGTGAACCTGATACTGACCCTAAGACGGGTAGCTTGAGTGCCCAGGGGCATGGCACTCATTTTCCTAAAGCAAAGGAGTGTGGGACATGTCAGAGTTAAGATGGCACCCCTTGAGACAAGAGTGGGTGATCACCGCTACCCATCGCATGGACCGCACTTACAAACCACCGGCAGATTTTTGCCCCTTGTGTCCAACCAAGCCTGGAGCCTTTCCCACGGAAGTTCCGGCAGAGGATTATGAGATCGTTGTCTTTCAGAATAAGTTCCCTTCACTTCAGCCCAATCCTCCTACACCTGATGTGACTGGTACTCGGCTCACTCCGGTGGAGGTAAGTAAAGGCGAATGCGAAGTGGTTCTCTATTCTCCTCGCCACAATGGCACATTAGCCGACGAACCAGTGGGACATATTCGTAACCTAGTACGGGTCTGGAAAGACCGCTACCAGGAGCTAGGGGCAAGACCGGAGATTGAATATGTATTCATTTTCGAAAATAAGGGAGATGCCGTAGGCGTTACGTTACATCATCCCCATGGTCAAATCTACGCATTTCCCTTTGTACCAGTGGTGCAGGCCAAAGAGCTAGAGGCCATTGTGACACATCGCCAGAAAACCGGGCGTTGCCTAGTTTGCGATATCGTCACAGAAGAGCAAGCTGATGGCCGTCGGATAGTTGCCGAAAATGAGCATTTTGTGGCATTGATTCCTTTTTATGCTCGCTACCCCTATGAGGTGCATATTCTCGCCAAGGGGCATATGAGCTCGTTAGCTGATCTTGATGGGACCTCCGAATGGGACCTAGCACGTATGTTGAAGTTAGTCATGGTGAAGTACGACCATCTATTTGGTTTCTCATTGCCATACATCATGACTATGCATCAGGCCCCCACCGGTGGTCAGCACCAAGGGGAGGGGCACCTGCGCATAGAGTTTTACCCCTTGCATCGCAGTGCCAATCGGCTAAAGTACCTAGCAGGGGTGGAGTCGGGGGCAGGCAATTTCATCAATGACTCTGCACCAGAGGATAAGGCCCAGGAGCTAAGAAAGGTAGGGCCTAGGACCATAGACGATATCTAAGCTAAGGGCTTTTCGTGGTTTCTTGCGTAGCAGTCTATTCTGTCATCACCCCTAGCAGGGAATGTATGCACTAAGGGGTTGCCATTGGGCCCTTAGGGGGAAACCTATAATAGGGGCGTGATAGCACTATTGCATCGGGGAGGGAATGGATATGGCCAATATGGGAGAACGGGCTAAGCACGTTAAAAACATGCTCGTGTCAGTGTGGGGAGATGGGGGCGGCCATGTTAAAGTTGTCAAGGCGCCGGGTCGAGTAAATCTAATCGGGGAGCATACTGACTACAATGATGGATTTGTCCTACCAGTGGCAATAGATCGGGAGATTATCATGGCAGGACGGCCCCGGGATGATGGCAAGGTACGTATTTATGCCGCGGATCTAGACGCCAAGTCTAGTTTTGACCTGAAGGACATTCAGCGTGATCCCCATGCTCCTTGGAGCAACTATATCCGGGGTGTACTTCTGTTGCTTAAGGAGCGGGGCTTGCCAGTTAAGGGTATGGATGTCGCCTTTAGTGGAGATGTTCCCCTGGCCGCGGGGCTATCCTCATCGGCGGCATTGGAGATGGCCACAGGGCTTATGGCCACCATTGTGGGGCATTTCCATGTAGATATGGTAGATTTGGTAAAGATTGGACAAGCAGCAGAAAACACTTTTGTCGGTGTCAATTGCGGCATCATGGATCAGTTTATCTCAGGGCTAGGTCGCAAAGACCATGCTCTATTTCTAGATTGTCGCTCCTTGGAGTATGAGCTAGTACCTCTCCCGCCTATGGAAGACTACAAGATCGTAATCGCCAATACTATGGTAAGGCGAGGATTAGTAGATTCCGCATACAATGAGCGACGAAGCCAATGTGAACAGGGAGTTCGGACTTTAGCAGAATATCTACCTGGGATCACGGCTTTGAGGGATGTAACACCGGCTGAGTTTGAGCAATACCGGGGCCATTTGCCGGCCATAGTTGCTAAGCGGTGTGAGCATGTCATTTATGAAAACCAAAGGGTTTTGGATAGTGTAAAAGCCCTTAGAGCTGGAGATGTAGCTCAGTTTGGCCGATTTATGGGGGATTCCCACCGGAGCCTAAGGGATCTTTATGAAGTAAGCTCTAAGGAATTAGATACAATGGTGGAAGCAGCGGCAAAGACAGCCGGAACCGTGGGAACCCGCATGACTGGTGCTGGGTTTGGAGGTTGCACTGTAAGTCTAGTCGAGGCGCCATCTGTAGACGGCTTCATCGCGGAAGTAGGGGATATTTACACAGCTAGAACAGGCCTGGAGCCAGAGTTTTACGTATGTCAGGCGGAAGATGGGGCTGAACAGCTGGAGTTTTAGCCAAAAACATGGCCATTGATAGTGGTGCAAAGTAACAGGGTATTAGGGCCATAGTGACTACCGTTTCTATTGGTGGGCGGATCTTGGGGAGGCTTTTCATGGCAAGATTCATATATCTAGATCATGCAGCTACTACCCGGGTGCACGGCGAAGTAGCAAGGGCTATGCAGGGGGCATTGCTAGAGACCTTTGGTAACCCGTCTTCACCCCATAGCTTTGGATTAGAGGCCGAGCGCCTAGTTAGGCAGGGTAGAGAAGTACTAGCTAGGGCATTAGGTTCCCATGCCGATGAGGTATATTTTACCTCCGGGGGAACAGAAGCAGATAACCTTGCTATTCGGGGCACTTTGGAAGCCAAAAATCGCAAGGGCCGCCATGTGGTGGCATCGGCGGTGGAGCATGCCGCCATTTTAGAGACTTTGCGGCACCTTGAGGAGCGGGGTTTATGCGAATATACTTTGGTGTCTCCTGATGATACCGGCAGAATCTCTCCCAAGGCCGTAGCTGGGGCTCTGAGGGACGATACTGTCTTGGTGACAGTAATGCTAGCCAATAACGAAGTTGGGGCAGTACAGCCCATTGCTGAGCTCGTTGGCTTAGTAAAGGGGAAAGATCCTACCGTATATTGCCATACCGATGCAGTCCAAGCCCTTGGCAAAATGTCCTTTCGTGTAGATGAATTGGGAGTTGATCTACTTACGATTAGCGGACACAAAATTGGGGGCCCTAAGGGTATTGGCGGTTTATATTGTCGCCAAGATGTGCGTCTAATTAGCCAAATCACCGGTGGCGGTCAGGAAGATGATTTGCGATCGGGAACGGAAAATGTGCCAGGAATCGTGGGTTTTGCCAGAGCTGTGACTTTGGCAATGGATAATATGGCGGAGAATATAGAAAGCTGGCGCAAACTGCAGGCACTTCTACTAGAATATCTAGAGGCCATCCCCGATGCCCAGATTCATGGTGATCCACTCGCTAACGCCCCCCACATAGTCAATGTGGGATTTGGTGGTGTAAGAGGTGAGGTTTTGGTCCATGCCCTGGCCCAAGAGGGGCTATATGTCTCCACGGGAGCGGCTTGCTCCTCGAGGAAGCATATCGCCAGCCATGTGCTCAAAGCCATGGAGGTGCCAAAAGCTATGGCAGATGGTAGTATTAGAATCAGCCTAGGGGCGGATACCACCATGGAGGAAGTAGAAATAGCTGCGGATTTAATTCGCAAAAAGGTAGTAGAATTGAGGCGCTTTCAGCGGAGCTGAGCGGGGTTAGGCAGAATGTTATACATTAGTCTTGTGGATAGTCTTGCGTTTCTAGGAAGGCAATGGGAGGCAGCTATATGTACGATTTACTGCTTATTCGCTACGGCGAGATAGGCACTAAAGGCAAGAACCGACATGTATTTGAGCAGCGCTTGGAGGCCAATATGGAAAAGGCCCTACGAGGGCTTGGCATTGATAAAATAGAAAGGGCCCATACCCGGTTCTACATACCACTTACCGCCAATACCTACGACATGGTAACGAAGCTCCAAAAGGTGTTTGGAATCGCATCCATTAGCCCGGTAAAGCGTGTAGCGCTGGATACAGATGCCATCACCCAGGCGGCCCTAGACATTATGGCCGATAGCCTTGCCAAGCAGGGGGCAAGTAGCCCTGGGCAATGTACTTTCAAAGTAGAGACCCGTCGGGCCAACAAGGGTTTTCCCCTTACTTCTCCGGAAATGAGTAAATATCTTGGCGCTCGATTGCTCGAGGCATTTCCCCAGCTATCTGTCGATGTCCATCATCCGGACATGACATTACAGGTGGAAATACGGGAGCGATTTAGCTATGTCTACACAGAGAGGATCCCAGGTCCCGGCGGCTTACCAGTGGGGGTAAGCGGTAAAGGTGCCCTGTTACTATCTGGAGGCATCGATAGCCCAGTGGCAGGCTACTTGATGATGAAGCGGGGAGTCGCACCCCTAGCAGTACATTTTCATAGCCCTCCTTTTACCAGTGAACGCTCTAGGGAGAAAGTACTAGAGTTGGCTCAGATATTGGCCGGGTATGGTGGGCCCATACCGGTTCACATAGTTTATTTCACCGAAATACAAAAAGCTCTAAATGCCCACTGCCCTCCGAAATTGATGATCACGATTATGCGGCGTTTTATGCTCCGTATCGCTGAGGCAATTGCCAAAGCAGAGGGCGCCTTAGCCTTGATTACCGGTGAGAGCCTTGGCCAAGTCGCTAGCCAAACCATGGCTAGTATTTTTGTGACGAATCAGGTGGTAGAGCTACCAGTTTTTAGGCCTTTGATTGGATCCGACAAACTGGAGATAGTAGATTTGGCACAGCAGATAGGGACTTATAAGCTATCTATTCAGCCCTATGAGGATTGCTGCACCATATTCGTACCAAGGCATCCTGAGACCCATCCTAAGCAGCTAGAAGTGGATGCGGCAGAGGCTAAACTGCCGGTAGATGCCTTGATCGAGGAGGCACTAGATAAGACCGAAGTGGTTTTGTGTGGAGAAGGGTAGATTATCAGATGATTATGTCTTTAATGCCGGAAATCACCGGCAATTGAAAGGATAACCTCAGTATGCTACAATAGACTGTGGTTATGGTAGAGGAACCATTATGCAAGGAAATAGAAATGGGGAGGAATGAACGTGGGTTATTGGCTTGTTTTTGGAGCCTCAGTGGCGGCACTGCTCATGGCTTGGATGTACTCTTCCAGGATTAGTGCGGCACCGATGGGGACAGCCCGTATGCAGGAGATTGCTTCTTACATTCATGAGGGAAGCATGGCTTTCCTGAAACGGGAGTATCGTTCTTTAAGTATTTTTGTCGTTGTTTTGTTCCTTATCCTTTGGTTTGTTCTAGGTATTGAAGTTGCTATTTGTTTTGTCATGGGTGCGCTTTTTTCGTTGGCCACAGGCTATGCTGGTATGCAAGTGGCTACTAAGGCCAACGTACGGACAGCCAATGCTGCAAGGGAAGGCGGCCTTATAGAAGCACTAGGTATTGCTTTCTCCGGTGGTTTGGTTATGGGTCTATCGGTGGTGGGTTTGGGTCTATTCGGTGTAGGTCTACTCTATAAGATCTACGGTGATCCAAATATCATCACCGGTTTTGGTTTAGGGGCATCTTCCATCGCCTTGTTTGCCCGTGTCGGTGGCGGGATTTATACCAAGGCAGCTGACGTAGGTGCTGACTTGGTGGGTAAAGTTGAGGCTGGCATTCCAGAAGACGATCCCCGTAACCCTGCTGTTATCGCAGATAACGTAGGCGACAACGTTGGTGACGTGGCTGGCATGGGTGCCGACCTATTTGAGTCTTATGTAGGCTCGATTATCTCAGCGATTACCCTAGGCACTATTGCCTTTGGTGCCCAGGGCGCTATGTTCCCGCTGACTCTTTCAGCCCTCGGTATTATCGCTTCTATGATCGGTGCAAGGTTTGTCACTTCTAGCGAAAAATCTGATCCCCACGCAGCATTAAAATCTGCTACTTATGTGGCTGGGGTGATCTTGGTGGTAGCGTCGTTTTTCCTAAGCAAGAGTATGCTTGGTACGCTCACCCCCTTTGTCTCGGTTGTGACAGGTTTAGTTGTCGGTATCGCTATTGGTCAGGCAGCCGAATACTATACTTCTGCAGACTATAAGCCGGTGCAGAAGATTGCTCAGCAGTCTGAGACTGGTCCTGCAACAACCATTATTAGTGGTTTGGCCCAGGGCATGTACTCTGTGGCTGCTCCCATATTGCTTATCGCTATCGGCATCTTGATTGCTTTCTTTGCCTCCGGCGGAAGAACTGATGCTATTGCGGGCCTCTATGGTATCGCTTTGGCAGCTGTTGGTATGCTAGCTACTGCTGGTATCACCATTGCCGTTGATGCCTATGGTCCAATAGCAGATAATGCTGGTGGAATTGCTGAAATGGCAGAGCTACCTCCAGAGGTCAGAGAGATCACAGATACTTTGGACTCTGTAGGTAACACTACTGCGGCCATTGGTAAGGGTTTTGCCATTGGTTCCGCAGCCTTGACAGCCCTTGCGCTCTTTGCTTCGTATTCACAGGTAGTTGGCCTAACCACCATCGATATCCTCGATCCCTTGGTTATCGCTGGTCTTTTCATCGGTAGCTTGCTACCTTACGTATTCTCGGCCATGACCATGGAAGCTGTTGGTAAGGCTGCCTTCGAGATGATTGAAGAAGTGCGCAGGCAGTTTAAGAGCATCCCTGGCATTATGGAAGGTAAAGCTAAGCCTGATTATGCCACATGTGTAGATATTTCTACCCAGGCGGCATTAAAAGAGATGATTATTCCTGGGCTTATCGCTGTTATCTCTCCTGTTTTGGTTGGCCTGATTCTAGGTAAAGCTGCTCTAGGCGGCATGTTAGCTGGTTCTCTAGTAGTAGGCGTAGCCATGGCGATTCAGATGGCTAACTCCGGTGGTGCTTGGGATAACGCCAAGAAGTATATTGAAGCTGGTGCCCACGGTGGTAAGGGCAGCGAAGCCCATCATGCGGCAGTCGTTGGCGACACCGTTGGTGACCCATACAAGGATACTTCCGGTCCTTCCCTGAATATCTTGATCAAGCTCATGACCATCGTGGCCTTGGTATTTGCACCTCTCTTCATGTAGAGGGCAGATGCCTAACTAGATTCAATTGTTGCACCAAGTGGGGGTCTAGCAGCTACCGGTGGTGGTAGCGGTAGACCCCCTGCCACAACCATTGACTTTGGGTTTGGCGAATGGTAGCATATGTAAAGGCGCAATCATTACTACTAATTGGATATGATTTTGTCTCATCAAGAGCGGTGGAGGGACTGGCCCAATGAAGCCCGGCAACCGGCAACCAGATAGGGGAGCAAGGTGCCAATTCCTGCAGGATGTGACCATTCTGGGAGATGAGTAGGCTACTTGTCGCGGCCTCTTCCCAGATGGGGAGAGTTTTTTTGTATGTAAAGGAGGAACACGGCATGTCGAGTAATCGCTATCTGTTTACATCAGAATCGGTAACTGAAGGGCATCCCGATAAGATCTGCGACCAAGTTTCCGATGCCGTACTTGATGCCATTCTCGCTGAGGATCCAGAAGCACGGGTGGCGGTTGAGACTGCGGTAACAACAGGGCTCGTGTTAGTCATGGGGGAAATCAGCACCCATTGCTATGTGGATATCCCTCGCATTGTTCGGGAGACTGTTCTAGAGATTGGCTACACCAGGGCTAAGTTCGGATTCGATGGTGACACTTGTGCTGTGCTGACAGCCATCAATGAGCAAAGCCCCGATATTGCCCTAGGCGTCAATATGGGGTGGGAAGCTCGCCAAGGGGACAGTGATGGCACATCCATTATGGGTGCCGGTGATCAGGGTCTTATGTTCGGCTATGCTACAGATGAGACCACAGAATTTATGCCATTGCCAATCGCTTTGGCTCATAAATTGGCTAGACGGTTGGCCGAGGTGCGTAAGACTGAGATTATCCCTTATCTAAGGCCTGATGGCAAGACTCAAGTGACAGTGGAGTATGTGGATGGACAGCCTGTAAGGGTTGATACTGTGGTGATCTCAGCCCAGCACCATCCTGAGATCCAGCCTGAACAGCTCCATGATGATATAATGCGGGAGATCGTAGATGCCATCATACCCCGGGATCTGGTCGATGATAAGACCAAGTATTATATCAACCCCACAGGAAGATTTGTGGTGGGGGGGCCTGCTGGCGACTCCGGAGTAACCGGTAGGAAGATAATCGTAGATACCTATGGTGGCATGGGCCGCCATGGTGGGGGAGCCTTATCTGGCAAGGACCCAACTAAGGTCGATCGCTCAGCTACTTATGCTGCCCGCCATGTGGCGAAGAATATAGTGGCGGCTAAGCTAGCTCGCCGTTGCGAAGTACAGGTAGCCTATGCCATTGGAGTGGCAAGACCAGTGTCGCTCATGGTGGATACCTTTGGGACCGGCATCTATCCAGACACAGTGATTAGTGATTTGGTAAATAAGGTCTTTGATTTACGTCCAGCCGCGATTATCCGGGATATGGGTCTAGCCCGGCCCATATACAAACAGGTGGCAGCCTACGGGCATTTCGGTAGAATGGATCTAGATCTTCCTTGGGAGAAGACAGATAAAGTAGAGGCTCTGTTGGCAGAAGCCGCATCAATTAAATAAAAGTTAACCTTGAAGCCCCCATTGGCCCAGGTTTATGCTCCAGTTGATTAGTGATACGGCCCTCAAGGTACAGAGATTTACCCCTGATCTGTAGTTTGGATTGGGGGTTTTTTGCGTTGGCCTGGGATAGCCAAAGGGACAATCGACAGAATTCGACATTAAGCAGGGTGGCTTTGGTGGTAATGTATAGGTAAACCGACTATTTGCTACACTTGACTAAGGCTGGAAGCAGAGGTGATAGAGGGGAGGTGATTCCTTGCCAGGGAGATGGTGTATCTGGACTATTGCTGTTTTCCTTGGTCTAGGGTTAGGCAGTGTAGAGGCGAGTGGGTACAAGAACGAGACGACTGTAGCAGTTAATATTGCCGAAAGCATCGCTGTAGTGGCTTGGCCTGATGGCTTTTTGAACCTAGCCACTAATGCGATGCCCGGTGATGTGATTATCTCACCTCCATTAAGCCTCACCGTTAAGGCCAATAGCACCTGGGGGGTGGAGATCAGCTGTGACGTAGCGGATGGCCGCATGCAAGAATTTGACCCGGGACTCGGTGCTTACGTACCAGATGGGCGGGTGGTTACAGAGCCCCTTGAATGGTCAACTAGCCCATCTGGGCCATGGCAGCCACTTTCAACTTCACCGAGACCATTAGTTGCCACTCAAGCAGCTACTGGAGATGGAGGCGCTGAAGTCGGATTCTATTTGCGGTTTGCCGCTTCCTACGGTGATATGCCTGCCAAGATGGGTCGAGAGTACCGGATTACAATGCATTATACGGCGGGGTTGAGTTACTAGGCGGAGGCATGTTTGCAGTGTCAAGACGATAGGCATGCCGTGGGGTGAAGACTGGTCAAATATGTGGCTCTGTGGCAGATGGGTCACTTTGGGAAACGAGTGTAAGCAGGAAGGTATATAGAAAGGCGGGTTGATGGTGAGAGGCGGTTGTATGGTTGTGACACGGCACTATAGATCAATGTGGCCGTCACGTGTTACCTTTGCGCTTTTGGCCATGGTGCTGGCTTTGGTGTTTACTTTCCCCCGGGACACATACGCTCGGGAAGGCTCCGGTGGCGGTATATTGGTAAGTCCCGCCCGACTAGTGGCCTCGGTGCGCCCAGGGGAGGTGCTCTCTCCTATAAGAGTAAAAAACACAACTGCTCATGTGGTTGAATTGGTTGCCTATGTGGGTAGGGGTGAACACCGGTGGGATGGCTCACCGGTTTACCTAGATTCCCACCAGGAGCGACTGTGGGGGGCGAGGCATCTAGAACTAGATAAGACCCACCTCAGGCTTGCACCAGGTGAGGTGGAGAGTATTACTCCTAGGGTGGGGGAGCTTCCTGATATAGTTGGTGGTTTTTACCCCGTTATTTTTCTAGAAATGAAGCAAGGGCAACCTGATGGGATCACCGGGATATCTAGGGTGGCCATCATCACCCTGCTACAGATGGCAGGTTCTAGTTTGGGGGCTGAAGATCTAGCTGTTACAACACTAAGTGTGGAGCAGGCTCGGCCCGGTGAGCCCATTAGTATCTTTCCCTTGGTCACCAACCATGGTGATACTCATGGCACTTTTCAAGGATATGTAGATATTACCCACGGGGAGAAAAAGGTTACTACAAGACTGCCAGTGGCCCCGGCAACTGTATTACCTGGCCTTGGCCGGAGGACAGCTCTTTTGTGGCAGCCTGAGGAATTGCCAGTAGGGACTTACGAGGTCAATACCCATTTGACCAGTGGTGGACGCCCTGTAAGGGCTGACACCTGGGCCTTTCATGTGGTGGAACCATATGCCTTGGCCACTCTAAGGGGGGATGTGGTGAGCATTACACCAAAGCGCACCGACGCGGACAAAAACACCGACTTCCGGGTAGTAGTACATAACAGTGGGACGACGACTTGGCGGGCTTTAGGGGATCTTGAGGTAAGGGACATAAGTGGCATTTTGGAGGCTCAGGTGCCACTAGAGATAAGTGAAGTGGAGCCGGGGGGCAGTGGTAGTGCTAGTGGAGTTCTACCTGCTTTACCCCCGGGCCGCTACACTCTACGGATGAATCTTGCCAGTGACGGTATACCGCTAGTAGACATAGAGCAGCCCCTTGATGTACTAGGTCGGGATACCGTTGCTCAGCTGTAGGTGATTTGCCTGGGCGAGGCTGTTAGGTATTAGAATGTCTAGGGGTGCATTAGCAGCTAGGATGGAGGTAACTAAGTTTTGAGGCATGTGGTGCCAGTGCTGAAGAAGGGCAAAGGGCTAGGGGAGCCGGGATATCCATGGCAAAGACGCCCGATCTTGGAGCAGATTGGAGTGGTTGCGTCACCGATGTGGGCTATGCCACTGGTATGGGTGGTACTATTTGGTTTCTTTGGAGCTATAGTCACAAATACTCCTATGGCTAAGGCTAGCAGTTGGATCGGTCTACAAGGTGGTCAGCCCTTTATCCATCTTGGCTATGTTGATCCTGCCCTGCCGCCGGTGGTTGTCACCGGCGGCTCTCAGTTGCTGGTGGTCTCGCCCGAGGA